>JAAXHF010000735.1 GCA_012271025.1 Deltaproteobacteria bacterium
AATCATTTATAGGTCCTGAGCCTAGATTCCAAAGCCTCCCAGCCTAGCATGTCGAAGTCGCCGGAGCCGTAATGCTCGAATGTATTCGATATGTCCCAATGGCGTTGAATCATCACATCGCGCGCAGTGAGATGTCTTGAGAGATGGAGGAACCATAACGCACGGTGTGACTGCCTGGGCCGAATAAAGAACGGCGTATCGTAGACCGCTCTTGTGACGGATCGAATATGCTCGCGTAGGACTCTCTGAACGAGAGCCTTTCCTCCATCGCCGTTCTTGAGCTGAATCAATTCGTGTATTCTTGATTCCGTCAATTCGATTGGAGCAACAGTTCGTACAAATTCCGGCGTCTCTGCAAGAAAGTTAGTGAGAGCATCAGCGGCGAACGTCAGAATAACTTCTGCCCTGGGTAACTCCCGAAAAATCTTGGCGACAAGCGATGATTTCACCTGTGAGTAGCCAGTTTGATCAAGAAGGAAAATCGAACGACCTGCTCGGGGCTGTCGGCGACGAATTGCCGCAATGATATCGTCAATCGCATCCTCGAATCGACTGTTACGGATAGCGATTTTTTCGCCGTCCACTTGGTAGCCACGCTCTTTCAAAACTTTCCTGAGGCAGTCTATGTGGGCGGCATTCGCGTCAAGAAAATAGTGTTTGAAATCAAAGTGCAAAGGCTTGGTTCGGCCTCGACGCAACCTCTTTATTGCGGCTTCAGATTCCTCAAGCATGACCAGAGGACTGCCGGATACGATCTCATCACCATCCTGAAATATGCCGCCACCGGCAAAGCCATCAATGAGGTCAAGCTTGAATTCGTCGCGCGCCGGATTGATGTTCAGTCTATCGAAATACGCACGCAGGTAACTGCGCAAGACCGTGAGTTTGGCTTTGCTGTGCTCCTCAAGGGAAGGCGGAGGCTCGTCAGGATGCCAGCGAAACTTCATAGATGTTCTTCCTTTGGGAGAAACGGGCGTCGCGCTATGTTCGACGTCGTCGAGTAGACGGCCTCCCGATTTCGGTGTCCTCCCGCCCCATTGCTTGAAGAAAAAGGGAATTTCCTCCCGCTCGCACCGGTCCCGTACCTCAATGGCCCACTCGCGCTGCATCGGCCGGGCCTTCGGGCCGCTCTCCCCGCCGACGATCACCCAAGCGATTCCGGTGAGGTTCAGGTCTCCTATGGGGCCGAGCAAGGGTTCGATAGAGAGGAAGCGCGTGGAGATGGGAGCCTGCTGAAGATGCCGGACCCTGGCGGTCGCCGTGTGGTCTTCAACGGACACTCCGCACCAGATGTGTTGCGGTGCCGGACGCGTGCCATAGCGACGACAGAGATAGTTCCTCATGCGCGAGCTGCGCTTGGTCAAGAGCTGGAAAATATGCTGCTCAGCCGCTTCCATCGTGTCGAACACTTGGTCGATGAATTCCTCGGGAATCTGCCTGTGGAACAGGTCACTCATGGAATTCACAAAGATCATGCGTGGTCGTTTCCACGCGAGCGGCTGGAGAAGGCGCTCGGGCCGCAGCGTGACATCGAATCCCTGCTCATAAGGGTGGCCGGGAACGCCACGAAAACGCTCGGAGAAGCGTTCAGCGTAACAGTGATCACAGCCCCGCGTGATCTTGGTGTAGCCTGTCACCGGGTTCCAGGTTGCGTCCGTCCACTCGATTGCAGATTTATCGCCCATGGCGACACTATGTTACGTTATGCGCACGGCTCATGCTACGTGGTTGTCTCAGTGTTGGTATGAATCTATAGACGAAGAGAAAGCGAAAGTAAAGTCTGTACCTAACGTGAATTTCGCTGAAATCTGTTGATATTCGTACAGAAATGTCTATTTTCAGGGTCGGTGAACGATACGGAATTCATCAAACGCGCTAAACGCTACGCAAGGAAGACCGGGCAGGAATGTCGTTTTGAGCCGGGCCGTGGCAAGGGGAGTCACGGGATGCTCTATGTGGGGAGTCAGCGCACGGTCGTCAAGCGTGGCGAGATTTCTAAAGGGATGTTGGCCGCCATGCTCAAACAGCTTCAGATCGACAGGCGCGACTTCTGAGGAGGGATCATGCAGTACGTCTATCCATGTAATCTCACTCCTGACAGCGAGGAGGGCGAAGGATACGTCGTCACTTTCCCCGACGTTCCCGAGGCCATAACCGGCGCACGGACCAAAGAGGAATCCCTTGTGCTGGCCGAGGACGCCTTAGCCGTCGCGCTCGGCGCATACGTCGAGAACCGTGAAGACATCCCTGTTCCAAGCACTGCCGTAGACGGCCAAGTCTTGGTCGCCCTTCCGTCCATCGTTGCCGCCAAATTGGCGCTCTACACGGCTCTGCGCCGCCAAGGGATGACCAATGTGGCCCTGGCCGAGCGTCTAGGCTCGAGCGAGTCTGCGGTCCGGAGGCTGATCGATCCCCATCATCGTTCGCACATCGGCAGTATTGAAGCAGCCCTGCGCGCCGTTGGCCGTGGCTTAGTGGTGGGAGACCGGGCGATAGCGTGACGCACGGAGGAAGAGCAATGCAAGGCAAGGTGATGACCGTTCTTGGCCCGATTGAGCCCGACGCCCTGGGGATTACCCTGACGCATGAACACCTGCTCAGCGATCTCCGGGTGTGGTGCGAAGAACCCGAAGACGAGGAGCAAAAGGCGTTCGCGCACGCGCCGGTGGAAATGGCGACGCTCGGCGCCATTCGTCGGGAACCGTTTGGCAACCTCGATAACTGTGTCCTTGACGACACCTCCCTGGCGGTTGAGGAATTGCGCCGGTTCAAGACTGCTGGCGGGGGCAGTGTGGTGGACTGTACGAATAACGGCCTTGGCCGCACGCCGCTGGCCTTGGCGGATATTGCCCGGGCGACCGAGATCAATATCGTGATGGGCTCTGGGTATTACATCGGCCGTTCCCACCCCTATGACATGGCTGATCGGTCGGTTGAAATGATCGCTGATGAGATTGAACACGACCTCATGCAGGGCGTTGCCGATACCGGGCTGCGCTCCGGCCTCATCGGCGAGATCGGCACCAGCTTCAAGGTCCGTGACAACGAACGCAAGGTGTTGCGCGCTGCCGCCCGCGCCCAGCGGCGGACCGGAGCGCCGATCAGCGTGCATCTGCTGCCGTGGCAGAAAAACGGGATCGCAGTCCTCGATATTCTTGAGGGCGAGGGCGCCAATCCGCATCAGGTCATCCTGTGTCATCTCAGCCCGACGAGCGACGACCTGCCATATCATACGACTCTGGCCACACGCGGCGCGTATGTTGAGTACGACTTCTTTGGCATGGAATACTACGTGGACAGCGTTGGCCGTTACCTGGGCTCGGACGCCGGGAGTGTCGCCGCGCTGAAACGGCTGATTGACGCCGGCTGTTTGGAGCGATTGCTGCTGTCCCACGATATTGCGATGAAGGTCCAACTCACCCGCTACGGTGGCTGGGGCTACGCCCACCTGGTCAAGAACGTGCTGCCCATGCTGAGTCGCAGTGGCCTCAGCGCCGAACAGATCGACACCCTGATCGTGGCCAACCCCCGGCGCGTGCTGACGTGGGGTGCGCCGGTGTAAGCGCGGGCCCACGCCCGCCCGCGTCCGTGAAAGGAGGCAAAAGATGGCCGACAGACTGACGGATAAAATTGCGCTTGTGACCGGTGGCGCTTCGGGGATTGGGCGGGCGACGGTGCTCCGCTTTGCCGAAGAGGGGGCTGCGGTCGTGGCCGCCGACCGCAACCCGGGTGGTCTGGAACAGACCAAAAGCCTGGCCCGGCAAATCAGCCCGGATATCGAGACCGTGACCGTAGACGTCTCCAAATGGGATCAGGTCGAGCGTATGGTTGACGCTGCGGTTGAACGCTTCGGTCGTCTGGATGTCCTGGTCAACGCGGCCGGGGTTCTCATTCTGACGCCGCCGCTGGCCGAAGTTGATGAGCGGCACTGGGACCTGATGATGTCAACCAACCTCAAAGGGCTCTTCTTTTGCTGCAAAGCCGCCATCCCGGCCATGCTGCAAAACGGCGGCGGCTCAATCGTCAACATTGCCTCCATGGCCGGTGTGCAGGCCTACAGCCAATCCCTGCCGTATGCGGTCAGTAAGGCCGGCATCATCCACCTCAACTCGGTTGCCGCCAGCCAATATACGTCTCAGGGCATCCGGCTGAACTGCATTGCGCCTGGTTTTGTGGACACGCCGCAGGCGCGCGGCAGTACCCAGAGCACCGAAGCCATACAGAAAGCGGCCCGCCATCATCCCCTGGGCCGCATCGGTCGGCCCGAGGAGATTGTGAACACGATTCTCTTTCTGGCCTCCGACGAAGCGTCCTACATCAGCGGTTCGACCTTTGTTGTGGACGGCGGCTCGTGGTCGGTTGCCAGCCGGCTCTAAGGGGGGGCGTATGGAAAAGCTCATCGAGATTAGTAATAAGGCGGTGGCGGATTACGGTTTTCGGCAGATCGTCCAGTGGAGTCCCGAAGATATCGTTGCCCAGTGGCAGCTCTCAAGCCGCGAGGCGGAACTCCTCAGCGGCGTTATCAAAGACGAGTTGGACCGCCTGCCGATTCCGGTCGAACCGCCGCAGGTGCCGCAGGAACAGGAGCGGGTGGCCGGGATCATCCGGCAGGCCCTGGCGTAGCCGAAGGGCGCTGACGGGGCGTTTTGATGGGCAGAGCGGTCATCCCGCTGATGCAAAGACCTCAGTCCTTTTTCTGCGCCTGGACCGCTTCCTCGGCGGTCATGACCACCACATCGCCCGGCCCGGCGCTGACCTCGCCGCCGTCAACCACATAGGTCATGCTGGTCGCAAACGTCCCGGCCGGGCTGGCCAGGAACAGGGCCAGCCCAGCGATTTCGTTCGGCTCGCCCACCCGCTTCTGTGGATTGATCGGCGAACCGCTGGTCTCAACCGCCTCGACCAGGTCCTTTGCCAGCTCGGTTCGGATCAGACCCGGCGCGATGCAGGTCACCCGAATTTTATCGGCCGCCCATTCCTTGCCCAGGAGTTGGGCCATATTGATCAGGGCCGCCTTGGACAGGGCATAGGTGCCGATGCCCATGGACGGCCGGACACCCTCATTTGAGGTGATGTTAATCACCGCGCCCCCGCCGCGCTGACGCATGGACTTCCGACACAGGCGGGCCAAGTGCAGCGGCGCCCACACATTGGTCCGCATCACCCTGAGGAAATCCGCTTCGTTTTCCTCGGCCAGGGTCACCAGTGAAGCGCCGGCGGCGTTATTGATCAGGATATCGACGCCGCCGAACTCCTCAACCGTGGCCTGATACAGCGTGTCGCAGTCCGCGCTGACCGACATGTCCGCCTGTACGGTCAAGACGCGGCGGCCGGTTGCCGCGACATCCTGTTTGGCCTGCTCAAGAGCTTCCAGTCCGCGCGCGGCAAGCACCAGGTCGGCGCCATGCTCGGCAAAGGCCAGCGCAATCGCCCGGCCGATGCCTTTGGAACCACCGGTCACAATCGCGACCTTGCCGTCCAGAGAAAAATCAACAATGCCCATACACTCCTCCTTTGAGCCTCGATCATGCTAGAACGGAGCACATTAGCTGACAAGCCAAGAAGGAGGGAGACCTATGCCACGCTACCGGGGCGGCTGCCACTGCGGCCGGGTCCGATTTGAGATCGACGCCGAGATCGGCACGGTCATTGACTGTAACTGTTCGATCTGCGCCAAGAAGGGTTTTTTGCACTTGATTGTTGACCCGCAGCAGATGCGTATGCTGAGCCCTGCGGACGCGGTCAGCCTGTACCAGTTCAACACCAAGACCGCCAAGCACTATTTCTGTCCGGTGTGCGGCATCAGCGCCTACTACATTCCCCGCTCACACCCGGACAAGATTGATGTCAACGTGCGCTGCCTGGAGGGCGTTGCGCTGGAAAGCCTGACGATTGTGCCGTTTAACGGCCGGGAGTGGGAGAAGAACCGGGCCAGTCTTGAGGTCTGACGGCTGGGCTCAATCCAGATCGAGCGTCACAAACCAGTATCCCAGGGCCTTGCCGTGGGCGACTAGGCTGCTGCGAATGGCCGGCTCAAGCAGCCTGACCCGATCCTCGGCCGGCGCCTGGATACAGACGGTTTTGTCTTCAACCCGGACTTGGTATAAGGGCAGCCCGAGCGAGCGAAAGACCGCCGCCCAGGCGGCTGAGGGGTCGGAGGCATGGTCCGTCATGGGCCGCGAGTGTACTACAAAATCACAGCCCGACAAAGGAGTGGGTATGGCACAAGCCGGGGTAATCTTCGATCTTGACGGGGTGTTGATTGACTCCGAGGGCTTATACTACCGGGCCTATAGCGAGGTCTTAGAAGCCTATGGAATCACGATCAGCCGGGAGGAATACGAAGACCACTGGATTGCCACCGGCACCGGGCCGGAATATATCGTCGCCAAACACGGCCTGTCGGTTGCTCCCCAGGAACTCCGCCAGCTGCGCTCGCCCGTATATGTGAAGCTGCTGGAACAGGAGGGGCGGCTGATGCCCCACGTCGAGCAGACTCTGGCCGGGCTGGCCCCGCATTTTGCCCTGACGGTGGCGACCAACAGCAATCGGGACGCCCTTGACCTGATTCTCCAGCGCTTCGGCATCGCCCGCTTTTTCCCGATGACGGTGGCCCGCCAGGACTACACCGGCGCCAAGCCCCTGCCCGACGCCTTTTTGACCGCCGCCCGCAAGCTGGGACTCGCGCCCGACCGCTGCGTGGTTGTCGAAGACACCTATAAGGGTGTGATGGCTGCGGTGAATGCCGGCATTGCCTGCGTCGCCGTCCCCAACCAGTACACCCGTCGCAACGACTTCAGTAAGGCGTCTCTCGTGCTCTCGAACCTGGGAGAATTGACCCCCGAAGTCGTCCGCAGCCTTATCCACAGCTGACAGCTCGGCCATGCTCAGTTTGCCTTGTCCCCCTCTCCCCAGCCCTCTCCCTCCAGGGGAGAGGGAGCAGGAAATTCCCTCCCCCCGGTGAGGGGGAGGGCCAGGGAGGGGGGTGCTCCGTGGGCAGAGATGACGGGCACTGCGAAACTGAGACCACTCCCCCCGAGTGTTCTCTCTTCCCTCCGTGTTGCTTTTCCTCTATCCTGATCCCCGCCTGAGTTCCCGCGTGGCGGGAGAGGCGAACGGCACAGCTGACAAGGAGGGGAATGCATGACGGCACAGTCAACCGATTGTTATGTCGAGGCTAACGGACTGAAATTTCACTACCTGGACTGGGGCGATCCCGCCAACCCCCCGCTGGTTCTCCTCCACGGAGTCGGCCAAACCTGCCATACCTGGGACTTGTTCGCGGCCGCCATGTCCCCCCACTTTCACGTCATGGCTTTTGACCAGCGCGGCCACGGCGACACCGACTGGGCGACCGACAAAGACTACTCGCGCCGCAGCATGGTCAAGGATGTCGAGGCGTTTACCACCGCGCTCGGCCTGGACCGCTTTTTTCTGACCGGCATGTCAATGGGCGGGGCCAACTCGCTGTCGTTTACGGCTAACAATCCGGATCGGGTTGAAGCCCTGGTCGTGGTTGATGTCGGCCCCCGGGTCGAAAACAAGGGCGTGCAGAATATCCGCAACTTCATGAAGGATTTCCGCGAGTTTGACACCCTGGACGAGGCGGCGGCGGTCATCCACAAGTTTAACCCCCGCCGCCCCCTGGAGATCATCCGCAAGTACACTGTGGTCTACAACCTCAAACAGCTGCCCAGCGGCAAATGGACCTGGAAGTACGACACCTATTTCAGCGAGGGCCATCGCCGGGGCGATATCAAACAGATGCAGCAGGAGCTGTCCCAGGAGGTCAAAAAAATCACCTGCCCGACGCTGCTGGTCAAAGGCGCCGAAAGCGATGTGCTGTCGCTGGACGGGGCGCGGCTGCTCCAGACCGCCATCCCCGGCTCGGAGTTTGCCCTGGTCGCCGGGGCGGGCCACTCGGTGATGGGCGATAACCCGCCGGGCTTTGAGGCGGCGGTGCGGGAGTTTTATCTCAACAAGGGCTACCTCACGGCCTGAGTCAGGCTCTGCCTGAGCTTGTCCGTTTCTGCCCAGAGAGGTGTGTGATGGATCTTGGATTGCAAGACAAAGTCGTCATTGTCGGCGGCGCCAGCAAAGGCATTGGCCGGGCGGCCGCCCTGGGCTTTGCCCGCGAGGGAGCCAAGGTCACGATTGCCGCCCGCGACCCCGACCAGCTGAACGCCACTGCGGCGGAGATTCGCCGGGACACCGGCGCGGACATCCTGGCCGTGCCGAGCGATCTGTCACAGGCCGAGGCAACCGACCGGGTGGTGGATGAGACCCTGGCCCGGTTCGGCACCGTCCATGTGCTGGTCGCCAATACCGGCGGTCCCCCCATGGGTGGCTTTGACAACATGGATGACGCGGCCTGGGAAGCGGCCTTTGCCCTCAACTTTCTCAGCACCGTCCGGCTCATGCGACGGGTGTTGCCGCATATGAAACAGCAGAACTGGGGTCGCCTGCTGTCCGTGATGTCGATGTCGGTCAAGGAGCCGATTGACGGCCTGATTCTGTCAAACGGCGTGCGGCCGGCGGTGGTCGGCATGGCCAAGACGCTGTCGCGGGAAGTCGGCAGCCACAACATCACCGTCAACACCGTCCTGCCGGGCCTGATTCTGACTGATCGCTTGCGCAGCGGCATCACCGCCCGGGCCGAGCGGGCCGGCCAGTCGTTTGACCAGACGCTGGAGGCCAGCGCCGCCAATATTCCGCTGAAACGGGTCGGCGACCCCCAGGAGATGGCCAACGTCATCGTCTTTCTGGCCTCCGAAGCGGCCAGCTATGTCAACGGGGTCAGTATCCAGGTTGACGGCGGGGTGGTGCGCGGGCTGCTGTAGCGGGGGTGTCTGTATGGACGCCATTGTGTCGGCCGCAATCGAGGCGGCCAAAGCCGGCGGCGAGATCGCCCGACACTATTTCCGGACAAACCTCAGCGTCGAGACCAAGGCGGATCGCACGCCGGTCACCCGCGCCGACCGTGAGAGCGAGGCGTGCATCACCCGCATCCTGAGCCAGCGCTTCCCGGACCACGGTTTCCTGGGCGAAGAGCTGGGCGAGCGGCCGGGCAGGAGTGACGCGCGCTGGATCATCGACCCGATTGACGGCACCAAGAACTTCATCCGTGGCATCCCGTTCTTTGCCGTCCTGGTTGCCCTGGAAGAAGCCGGCCAGATCACAGCCGGGGTGATGTATGCGCCGGCGCTGGGCGAGCTACTGTACGCCCGACACGGCCAGGGGGCGTTTGTCCAGAACCAGACGGCGTCAGCCAATGACCGGCGGGTGTGGGTGTCCGCTGTCGAACACCTGGACCGGTCCATGCTCATTCACGGCGGCCTGAACGACCTGAAGAGCCGCCCCTGCTGGCCGGCTTTTTTATCCCTGGTAGATGCGACCGCCCGGCAGCGCGGCTTTGGCGATGCACTTGGCCACAGCCTGGTGATCGGCGGCCAGGCCGAGGTCGCGCTTGAGCCGGAGATCAAACCCTGGGACGTGGCGCCGACCAAGATCCTTGTGACCGAGGCGGGCGGGCGCTATTCTGACTTCAGCGGCAGTCCCTCGATTTATAGCGGCACGGCGGTGGTCTCAAACGGACGCGTCCATGACGCCGTCATCGCCAGATTGCAGGAAAAAAGGGGAGAGTAGCTATGGATACGCCAATCGAAATCATCGAGTTCTCTGACTATCTGTGACCCTGGTGCTATCCTGCGGCCGTGCGCCTGCAAAAGATCAAACAGCACTATGGCGATAAAGTCAGCATCACCTGGCACCCGTTTGCCCTGCGCCCCCAGTATGACCCCCGGCCGTTTCAGTTTCGTGACAGCTATGCCGAGAATGCCTGGAAACGCGCCTCGGCGCTGGCCGAACCGGAAAACCTGTCCTACACCATGTGGCCGCACGAGGAGTTTCCGCGCTGGAGTATGCCGGGCCTGGAGGCCGGTGTGGCCGCCCAGCGCCAGGGCGAGGAGCTGTTTCTGAATTTTCACACCCAGCTCTTCCGGTCCTTTTTCATTGACAGCAAGAGTCTCATCGACAAGGACAACCTCGTTGCCGTAGCACGGGCGTGCGGCCTGGATATGACCGCCTTTCTGCGCGACATTGAGGACAAAGCCTTTCAGGATCAGGTTCGCCAGCAGTGTGTTGAGGCGGTTGATACCCACTTGGTCAGCGCGGTGCCGACGGTCATCATGGGCGGCAAGAGGCGCCAGATCGGTATGGTGCCGGAAGAAGCCTACTGGCAGGATCTGGCCGCCCTGGGACTGGAGCGGTAATCAGAGGCGCTGGATCAAACAGTTCCTGGAGGTCGTCCGCGTCCTGGCGCGGAAGAAGGAGCAAGCATGATTTCCCTGACC
>JAAXHF010000053.1 GCA_012271025.1 Deltaproteobacteria bacterium
CCGTGCGGAGATTTCTCGAATACCGCGGTTCATGATTCCTTGATACGTTTGTCACCGCTGTCATTTCCGTTTTTGCCTGGTAAGGAGGACCGGTTTGGCCTCGTCTTTGCGATTCTCGCCAGAGCCTAACCGCTTCTCTTCACGGTTTCCAACGCTCTTCAAGCCGCTCCATCTGGTCAAAGGTGAAACACAGGACGTTGGCCGCGTTCTGAATGTTTTCGATTGCATGGGATTGGAATGGGTCTGTCATTCTTCAGACTTTCTGGAGGAGACTTGGCGGGGCATCGCCCAGGGCAACACTGATCTCGGCCCTGACCTGGGGGTCGTCTTCTGTGGCCAGGGCGTGCTGAAGCGCGGCCCTGGCCGTGGGCTGGTCGAACTGGCCGAGGGCCCAGGCGGCATGACCGCGAATCAGCGCTTCAGGGTCGCCGAGCGCGCTACGCAGCGGAGCGACGGCTTGGGGATTGCCGCTGTTTCCCAGGGCGACTGCCGCGTTGCGCAGCAGGCCGCGACGCTTGGTTCGCCATACCGCAGTCTTGCGAAAGCGCTGACGAAAACCGTCGTCGTCAAGCGCCATCAACGCGGGCAGGGATGGGAACAGGCTTTCGATTACCGCGCGCTCGGGCGCGCCAAACTTTGTGTTCCAGGGACACACCTCCTGGCAGATGTCGCAGCCGAAGATCCAGTTGCCGAGCTTGGGGCGCAGCTCAAACGGGATGGCGCCCCGATGCTCAATCGTCAGATACGACAGGCACAGGGGCGACCTGAGAATATAGCCGTCTTCCAGAGCCCGGGTCGGGCAGGCGTCCATGCACCGGGTGCAGCGACCACAGTGGTCCTGGGCCAGCCCCTCACCTTCGAGTTCCAGATCAACCAGGACCTCGGCCAGGAAGAACCACGAGCCGACTCGCTTGCGCAGCAGCATGGTGTTTTTGCCGAACCAGCCCAGGCCGCTACGGTAGGCCCATTCACGTTCGAGCAGGGGGCCGGTATCGACGTAGGGACGAGCCCACACCCCAGGCCGGAGGTCGGCCAGGAAGGCGATCAACTCGCGCAGCCTGGCGCCGATGCGGTCGTGATAGTCCAGCCCGACCGCGTAGGCCGCCATCCGGCCGCGCAGTTCCGCTCGCCAGTCCAGTTCGGGCACGGCCGGCGGGGCGTAGGGATAGGCCAGGCAGATGACGCTCCTGGCCTGCGGGAAGGCAGTGGTCGGGTCGAGGCGTCGTTCGGGCTGGCGGGCCAGGTAGTGCATGTCTCCGGCGTTGCCCTGCGCCAGCCAGTCGTGCAGGAATGCCTCACGGTCCAGCCGGCCGAGCCGGGCAAATCCGCACTCGGAAAAACCGAGGGCGGCCGCCTTGGTCCGAATCCGGTCTTCCAAACCCATGCCCCGATCTAGCATGCCAAAACCTGTGACAGAAGAGGACACTCCGGTAATTGACTCCCGGGTCTTGAGTACGTATCTTGGCCCCAGGCGAATTGCGACCGACCTGGAGGATGTATGGCAAATGCAGTCTTACCGCGTGCCAACGATCAGCTGCCCGATCTGAGCGACGGCCCGACGCTGTCCATGACCCAAGAGGCAGCCCAGAAAATCAAGGAAGCGATGGCAAAAGAGGGCCTGAGCGAGGGCGGGCTGCGCGTGTCTATTGTCGGCGGCGGCTGTTCGGGCTTCTCCTATAGCCTCAATCTCGATGCCAGCGCCCGCGAGGACGATGTCATTGTCGAGCAGGACGGCGTCAAGCTGTTTGTCGATCCGGTCAGCCAGCAGTACGTCCACGGTACCATGCTCGACTATCACGACGGGCTGAGCGGGGCCGGTTTTCGGTTTGTCAATCCCAACGCGGTGCGCACCTGTGGCTGTGGGACCTCGTTTGCGGTGGATGAGGCCGAAAACGGCTAAGCCCGGCCTGCACGCCATCTCGGGGCCGGGAATTCCTTTCCGTGCCCTGTTTTCATGGTCCGTTTTCAGCACCTGATTTTCGATCTTGACGGGACCCTGGTCGATACCCGGGCCGATCTGACCACTGCGGCAAACTGCATGCTGGAGCGGTTCGGCCTGCCGGCCCAGTCTGTCGAACAGGTGGAGGCGCATATCGGCCACGGACCGCGCGTGCTGGTTGAGCGAGTCTTGGGGCCGGTGCATGCCCATCTGGCCGTGGAAGGCTTTGCCGTCTTCATGGACTCTTACGCCCGGCATGTGGTCGATCAGTCGGTCGTGTATCCGGGCATCACGCGGGTTTTAGCCACAGTCGCGGATCGTGGCGCAGTCTTGTCGGTGCTCACCAATAAGCCCCAAGCGGCCAGCCGGGCGCTGCTGTCCGGTCTGGGTCTGCTGCCGTTTTTTCGCGTCGTGGTTGGTGGAGATACGCTGCCAAAGCCAAAACCCGACCCCGTCGGCGTGTGGCATGTGCAGTGCCTGAGTGGGGTAGCGCTGGACCGGACTGTGCTGGTCGGGGACTCGTCAATCGACATCCACACCGGCCGGGCCGCAGGGATTCTGACCTGTGGGGTCAGCTGGGGATTCGACGCCCGAGGGCTGACCCAAGCCGCTCCCGATTTTATGGTTGACTCGGCCGAGGAGTTGTTGGCCGTGCTTGAGGGCTAGGCCAAAACCGGCCGCAAACGCTCGGCCATTCTGACTGTCTGCCAGGTTTCCGCGACATCGTGAGCCCGAATAATATGGGCGCCGTTGTAGACCGCAATCGCCGCACAGGCCAGCGAACCGGCCAGCCGTCCGGACGCCTCGGACTGGCCGGTGATTTTCCCGATGAACGACTTGCGCGAGGCGCCGACCAGTAGTGGTAGGCCGAACGAGCGCAAACCGCCCAGCTCGCGCAGCACCGTACAGTCCCACTCGTGCCAGGCGGTTTGGGGTTGGCGAAAAAAACCGATGCCCGGATCGAGCACAATACGGCTGGTGGGGATACCGGCCCGCCGGGCAAGAGCCAGGCTGTCATTGAGGGCGGTGTGAATCCGGCCCAGGGGAGAGCCCCGACCGGGAGACGGCTCGCTGGCCATGAGGACAACGCCTACCCCCGCCTCGGCCACACACCGGGCCATGGCCGGGTCATGTTTCAGGCCGCTGACATCGTTGATGAGCCGGGCTCCGGCGGCCAGGGCTGCCCGAGCCACGCCGGCCCGCTTGGTGTCGGCAGACACGGGCACGTCCAGCCGGGTGGCCAGGGCCTCAACGGCCGGGGCCAGCCGGGCGGTCTCTTCGGCCTCGGAGACATGAGTTTTCAGGTAAGGGGCGGTGGACATCGCCCCGAGGTCAATGATATCAGCTCCCTCGCTCACCTGCTGTTCGGCAGCCTGGATCAAGCGGTCGAGGTGGGTGTGGACCGATCCGCCGTAGAAGGATTCCGGACTGACGTTCAGCACCCCCATGACACGGACCGGGGCGGTATCACCGACGCTGAGGTCGGCCAGCTGAGACGTGACGGGTGGCATGGATGGGGTACCGGAAGAGCGGGAGCTGTGGCGGCTCAGAACCGTTGCCGTGGACAACTCCAAGCGGAAAAAGTGCTTTCCGGTTCGGTTCTTTGATTGCCAGCCCCCGTATTTTCTTCTACACTACCACGCCAGGAGAGAGGAGAACAGGCATGATGAAGCTGTACGATTTTCCACAGAGTCCGAACTGTCAGAAGGTGAAGCTGGTTCTGGCAGAAAAGGATCTCTCGTACGAGACGGTCTTTGTGGATTTGATGAACAACGCGCAGCGCAGCGCGGACTTTCTGCGTCTCAATCCGTACGGCAAGGTCCCGGTCCTGATCGACGAAGACGAGGTGATTTACGATTCGACCATCATCAACGAGTATTTGGACGACGAATATCCGCACCCACCCCTGATGCCGTCCGGGTCCGACGAACGCGCCCGGGCGCGTCTGTTTGAAGACTTTGCCGACAACTCCTTTATTCCCCAGACCAATGTGTTGGCCACCGAGCTGTCGAAAGCGGCCGATCAGATTGACCAGGAGCGGATTCAGCACTACCGCTCAGACCTCGTCCGAGTGCTGGAGTTTCTCGACCGCCACCTGGAAGGCAAGGAGTATCTGGTCCAGGAATTTTCGCTGGCCGATGTGGCGTTTGTCCCGCGTCTGCTGGTCTTGGCGCCCCTGGGGGTGACCGTGCCCGATAGCCTGACGAATGTCATGGCCTGGATAGAGCGTCTCAGGCAACGCCCGTCTGTCCAAAAACTCCAGCACGAACTGACCGCATAGTCGGCGACAGGCCAGCCGCGCGGAGGCAGGATCGTAAAAGGGAGGCTCCGTATGTCAGACTTGCCAGATATCATACCAGTGTTTCCGCTACCCAACGTCGTCCTGTTTCCCGGGGTCCAGCTGCCGCTGCATATTTTTGAACCGCGCTATCGGGCCATGGTGCGCGATGCCTATGACAGCTCGCCGTCCCTGATCGGTATGTCGCTGCTGCGTGGCGAGGACTGGCGGGCCGACTACGAGGGCAACCCGCCGATCTATGCGGTTGGCTGTGTGGGAGAGATGGCGCGTATGGACCTCCAGCCGGACGGGCGCTCCAATATCCTGCTCCAGGGCTTGCGCGAGTATGAGGTGCAGGAGGAAATCCAGACCAAAGCCTACCGTCAGGCGCGGGTCACGTGGCGGCCGCTCGAAAAAGCCACGCTGGCCCAGGAACTGCGCCAGGAACTGCGCGAGCTGCTCAGACGCTATCTGCCCGAGAGCGCCAATGTCGAGAAGTTTCTGGCCGACCCGTCGGTTGAGGACGGCTTTTTCGTGAATTTCTTCGCCTTTCACCTGGGGCTTCAGCCGATTGAGAAACAGAGTTTGATCGAAGCCGTCGGTTTGTCCGAGCGAGCCCGCTGCCTGCGCGATATCCTCGATTTCAAGCTGACCGAGTCCAGCCTGGGCAAGCCCAAGGGCGACAAGTCGCGGATGCATTAAACCCGGCTGATGAAGTGGTCGTCATCGTTCACCTTGCCTCACCCCACTCACCTTGACAAAGCCCGGCCGCCTCATAATAGTGTGGCCGGGCGGGGGAGCTATGAAACGCAAAGAAGACATGACGTGGTGGGAGCGTTTGTATCTCCCGGAGATTGTGCGTGGCCTGCTGGTCACCACCTCCCATTTTTGGCGTAATCTGGCCTTGCACGCCCTGCACGCGGTCGGGCTGGCCACCGATAAGCGTGCCGCAGCGACGATTCAGTACCCCGAAGAGCGCCGGCGCTATCCCGATGTGTATCGGGGCAGCCATCGCCTGACCCTCAAAGAAGACGGTTCGGTGCGCTGCACCTCATGTTTTTTGTGCGCGACCGCCTGTCCGGCCAACTGCATCCACATCGAAGCCGGGGAACACCCCGACCCGCAGGTCGAAAAGTTCCCCGTCCGCTACGAGATCGACACCCTGCGCTGCATTTACTGCGGCATGTGTGTCGAGGCCTGTCCGTGCGACGCGATTCGCATGGATACCTATGTCCATCCCCGGATCTGGGGCTATAACCGCCAGGATTTCATTGAGAGCAAAGAGGTCCTGATGCAGCGCTCCCAGACCCTGGCCGAGGGCGGGCGCGATTCGCTGATGGTCCAGATGTTGGAAAGTTACCAAGACGCCGACCGGTAGGAGCCACAACTGGCTCAGCCGGCCACGAGGGGACGTATGGCCAAGACGTATAAAGAGCTGATGGACGAAGCCCGTGAGACTATTCCCGAGCTGACGATTGATGAGGTCAAGGATCGGGTCGAGCAGGGCGAAGACTGGGCCGTCTTAGATGTCCGCGAGCGCGAGGAGTACCGCGAGGGGCATCTTGAAGGCGCGATTCCGCTGCCGCGCGGATTTCTGGAGATGCGGGTCGAGGAGACCCTGCCGGACAAAACCCGGCCGATCATCGCCTACTGCGCCGGGGGGGTGCGCTCTCTGATCGCCGCCCGGACGATGCAGGAGATGGGCTATGAGAACGTCAGCTCCATGTCCGGTGGCTATACCGCATGGAAAAACGCGGGCTACACATGGGTGGCTGACCGCCAGTTCTCCCAGGAGCAGATTACCCGCTACGCCCGTCACTTTACCCTGCCGGACGTGGGCGAGCAGGGCCAGGCCAAGCTTCTGGACGCCAAGGTCTTGTGTGTCGGCGCGGGCGGCCTGGGCTCGCCGGTGGCCTACTATTTGGCTGCCGCCGGGGTCGGCACAATCGGTATTGCCGATCACGATACGGTCGACATGAGCAACCTCCAGCGCCAGATTCTGCATACCAACGACCGGGTGGGTATGCCCAAGGTGGAGTCGGCCCAGCTGACCCTGCAAGCCCTGAACCCGGATGTCAACGTCATTCCCATCCAGGAACGCTTGTCGTCCGAGAACGTGATGCGGATCATCAAAGACTACGACGTGATCATCAACGGTTGCGATAACTTCCCGACCCGCTATCTGATCAATGATGCGTGTGTCATGGCCAAGAAGGTCTTGGTTGACGGCTCGATCTTCCAGTTCGAGGGCCAGGCCACAGTCTTCTCGCCCGACGAGGGACCGTGCTACCGCTGCCTGTTTCCCGAGCCGCCACCGCCGGGCATGGCTCCCAGCTGTGCCGAGGCCGGCGTGCTGGGTGTGCTGCCGGGCCTGGTCGGCTGTGTCCAGGCTCTGGAAGCCATCAAGGTGATTCTCGGCGCCGGAACGCCGCTGATCGGCCGTATGATCCACTTTGATACGCTCAGCACCGAAATTCGGGTGCTCAAGCTGCGCCGCGACCCGAACTGCCTGGTGTGCGGCGAAGACCCACAGATTACCGAACTGATCGACTACGAGGAGTTCTGCGGACTGCGGACGGCCAACGCGGCCTGAGCAAGGCTTTCGGGATGGCGGATACCATACGCATTTCGGTCAAACTCTTTGCCACCCTCAAAAAATACCTCCCGGCCGCAGCTCAGGCCTCGGTCAGCCTGACCCTGCCGGCCGGGTCTGTTGTCCAAGACGCTGTTGAAGCCCTGCACATCCCGCGTGAGCAGGCCGGGCTGCTAGTCACGGGAGATGTGTATGTTGAGCCCCACACCCCGCTGTCTGACGGGCAGGAGCTGAGCATTTTTCCGCCGCTGGCCGGCGGGCTTGATGTTGCCTGTCCTGCATTTGCCCGGCTGAGGAGAATCTGATCGTGAGCCAAGATCTTGTCGCGCTCCAAACCGTTGCCCAGAAGCTGCGCATTCACTCACTCCGCTCGACCGCCGAGGCCGGCTCGGGCCATCCGACCTCATGTCTGTCGGCCGCCGAGTTGATGGCTGCGGTGTTCTTTGGGACCATGCGTTTCGATCCCCACGATCCGAGCAATCCGACCAACGACCGCTTCGTGCTGTCAAAAGGCCACGCCGCGCCGGTGCTGTACGCCTCGCTGGCCGAGGCTGGCGCGCTACCGGTCGAGCAGCTGATGGACCTGCGCAAAATCTCCAGCGACCTGGAGGGCCACCCGACGCCGCGCATTCCGTGGGTTGGGGCGGCCACCGGCTCGCTCGGCCAGGGGCTGTCGGTCGGGGTCGGTATGGCCCTGAACGCCAAGTATATCGACCGGCTCGATTACCGGGTGTACGTCCTGCTGGGCGACGGCGAGGTGGCCGAGGGCGGGGTATGGGAGGCGGCCGCCATGGCCAGCCACTACAGCCTGGGTAACCTGGTCGGGATCATTGATGTCAACGGTATCGGCCAGAGCCAGCGGACCATGTTCGAGTTTGATGTCGATGCCTACCGGCAGCGTTTTGCCGCCTTCGGCTGGCAGACCTTTGGGGTCGACGGCCACAATATCGAGGACATTTTGGCGGCCCTGTCCGAGGCCGAGCAGGTTAGCGACCGGCCGGTCATGCTGGTGGCCAGGACGTACAAGGGCAAAGGGGTGTCGTTTCTCGAAGATAAGGACGGCATGCACGGTAAGCCGCTCAAAAAAGGCGAGCAGCTCGATCTGGCCCTGCAAGAAGTCCAGGTGCCCGGCAACGGTACGCCGCCGCCGATTCGTCGTCCGGCTGCACTCGCTGAGACGAGACCGGCCGTGACGCCTGGCCCCATGCCCGCGCCGAGCTATGACATCGGTGAAAAAATCGCCACCCGGGCGGCCTACGGCACGGCCCTGGCCAAGCTGGGCGAGGTGCAGCCGCTGGTCGTGGCCCTGGATGGCGATACCAAGAACTCGACCTTTGCCGAGCGCTTTGTGGAAGCTCATCCCGAGCGCTACTTTGAGAGCTACATTGCCGAGCAGAATATGGTCGGGGCGGCGGTGGGTCTGGCCGCGTGCGGCAAGATTCCGTTTGTTTCGACCTTTGCCGCGTTTCTGACCCGTGCTTTTGACCATATCCGGATGGCCGCCATCTCGGGCGTTGCCATCAACTACGCCGGCTCGCACTGTGGCGTGTCGATCGGCGAAGACGGGCCGTCGCAGATGGGTTTGGAAGACTTGGCCATGATGCGGGCGATTCCGCATTCGACTGTCTTGTATCCGTCCGACGCGGTATCGGCCGAGCGTCTGGTGGCGGCGGCGGCAGAACTCAAGGGGACGACGTATATCCGCACTTCGCGGCCGGCCACACCAGTGCTGTACGCCAACACCGAGGCGTTTCCGGTCGGCGGCAGTAAGATTGTGCGCTCCAGCGACCGCGACCAACTGACGGTGGTGGCGGCTGGCGTCACCCTGCACGAAGCCCTGTCCGCCGCCGATACTTTGCAGGCGGCGGGTATCAATATCCGCGTCCTGGACGCCTATTCGGTCAAGCCGCTGGATGCCGAGGGGATTATCAGCGCGGCTCGCGACACCCACAACACCCTGGTTGTGGTCGAGGACCACTACTACGACGGCGGGCTGGGGGATGCGGTGTTGAACGCGGTAGCGACCCACGGCATACAGGTCCACAAGCTGGCGGTCACCGAGGTGCCGCGCTCGGGCAAGTCGGCCGAGCTGCTGGACGCCTTCGGCATCAGCGCCGGGCGGATTGCCGAGCGGGTCAAGAGCCTGGTGGGCTAGGGCCTCTGGTCTTCCCCTTTGCGAAAACCAAAGTCCGCAAGAAGATAGGTGTGAATCATTGATGGGTGATCCACAACAGGAATTTTTGGGTGAGCTGGAATCGCTTCGTCAGCGTGACGAATTTTCTCGTGAACAGCGGGTACGTCGTTATTCGGAGGTTAAACGACAGGGGATCATCCCTAACCATCATTTTGCCCCAGCGTCTACGGAATGCATTGAACTTTACCGGGACGGCCATTTCATAGCGACTGTGATGGCAACGCAAGCGGTGAACGAAGGCATATTAAAGTTCGTTGCTGAACGGAATGATATTCCAGACAGAAAACTTGAAAATCTTGTTAATCTTGAGACTTCTCCCCTACTAAACGTTCTTCCTTACGCTTGCTTGGAGGCGTCGAGGGAGATTTGGGGGAGTTTCAGAAACGATGTTCATCACATGAATCCGACGGTTTCAAAGATTCCCTTTCAGAAATTGGCGAAAGGGAACATCCAGAGGCTTGCTCTTGTTGAACGCGAAGTTTTTGACTTCAGCATTCGGGACGGTAAACTTGTACCAAAGCACCCGCGTTATTGGGATGTGAGTGAGGACGGGACCGCCCCTGTCTTTTTGAGGAATCCTAGGGTGTAATCTGGTACGTAATTTCCCTTGCAAAGAGAATCATAGCCCAAACTTGACAGCTCTTATACAATCCGCTCGCAGCATTCTTCGCCTTCTCGAATACTCATAAACCACACACCTTGAAACTGATTTTTATTCAGTGCGCGTGTGATTTGGGGTGGCGGCTGTTTGCCAGCCTTAAACATTTTATACTCATTATAGTATTCTTTCCTGTGCGCGTCTGTTGCTGGACCATCAAATTCTGTTTGTGGGTCCATCCTGAACCTCATCCTCTCTGTTTGGTCTGCTCCTAAATAAAACTCCGGTCTAGGCTCTTTCTCAATGTCTGGATGAAACTGTCCATACTGCTGAATATACTCAAGGTATTCACGCATCTGCGGGATCAGTACATCTGGCGAAAGGGGGGTTCGGCCATCTGTGTAGCAAATGAGATCAATAGGGTAGGGGCTTTCATAATGCTTGGTAAACTTGTTTCCCAAGATGTGCATGACTCCTCCCGCCCAGATGAAATTTCCTACTGCGTCTTCTGGGCGTTTGGATAAACGATCAACTTCTCTCGCAAGACCCTCATCAGCAAACTCCGCGAGTTCAAACGCCATCGGCCCTTCACCTTCAATTTCACATAATACATCTGGTTCGGGTGGGTTTCGATTTTCTATCGAGCCTGAAACGACGGATAGCCCGGAACGTTGGGCAAACTCTTGAAACACTGCAAGTTCACACCTTTTCTTGTCATTATCGTGGGTCATGCTATCTCCTTTTCCGGAAGCCGGTGTAATGGATGGGTCGGCCCTGGCGCTGATATTTGCGCTCAAAATCGGTCACAATCGGCTTGCCCCTGGGGGTGCAATGGTCGCGCTGCCAGGCAAACTGGTCGAGATCGGGCACGGCCCGAAACTGCTCGACAATGTGCTCAAAATACGGTCGCACGTCTGAGGCGAACAGCAGGGTCCCGCCGGGGATCAGGCTGCGGGTCAGGGCGGCGGGAAAATCGGCCTGGACGATGCGGCGTCGGTGGTGGCGTTTTTTCCACCACGGGTCCGGGAAATACAGGTGATAGACCTGGACCGACTCGGGATAGATGTGGGTTCTGAGCAGACAGGCGATGTCGGCTCGGATGATAATCAGGTTCGATGGTCCGTCGCGTTCCAGCAGGCGGGCAGCCCGGAACGCGCGCCGGGTGGCAAACTCCACGCCAAAGAAATTGCGTTCCGGGTGGAGCCGGGCCAGGGCCATGAGAAACGAGCCGTGGCCCGGGCCGATCTCGACTTCAACCGGGTTGGTATTGCCGAAGATCTGGGCCCAGGTCGGCGGCGGAGCCGAAAAATCGGCTGACACGGGACGAGGGACGGCTCAGTGACTCAGTGCACTCGCCCCGACCGGGGTGGGGATACGGCCCGTGGCCATGGACTCGTACTCGTCCTCAAAGAAGAAATGCTCGTCGCCAAAGGCGGGCTTGAGGTGGTTGAGCCAGGTGGCCGTGGGGTCAAAGCGGGCAAAGAACGGCCGCTGGACCCAGTCCGAGTTGCGGCCCTGAATGAAGCGCAGGACAAAGACTTTTTCGCCGCCTATCTCTGTCACGCCCTGGACCTCGACCTTGCCCGGTCCGGCGCTCATCGACGGGCCGCGCGCGGTGCGGGCCAAACCCGAGACTTGGCTCAGCGCCTGGCGGTAAATCTCCCAGGCTTTGACCAGCGGCACCTCAAAATAGCGGCGGGCGCCGGTGTCGCGCTCGACGAACATATAGTAGGGCACAATCCCGAGCTGGACCTCTTTGCGCCACAGGCGAGCCCAGACCTCGGCATCATCGTTAATATGGGCGATCAGCGGGCCTTGGCCGCGAATGACCACCCCGGTGTCGCGGACGCGCCGAATGGCGTCCTGGGCGGCCGGGGTTTCAAGCTCGCGCCAGTGGTTGTAGTGGGCCATCAGCGCCACATGCTTGCCGCCCTTGACCAGCCGCTCGCACAACTCCAGCAGGGCGTCGGCGTCCGGGTCGGTGGTAAAGCGGTAGGGCCAATAGCTGAGCGCCTTGCTGCCGATGCGGATCGTCTGCACATGGCGGTACTCGTCTTCCAGCAGGGGCAGCAGATAAGCGGCCAAGTGACGCGTTTTCATGACCAGCGGATCGCCGCCGGTGAACAGAATGTCGCTGACCTGGGGATGGGCGGCCAGATAGGCGTGAAGTTGGGCGGCATCGGTCGAGGCAAACTTCAGATCCTGGATACCGACAAACTGAGCCCAGCGAAAACAGAAGGTGCAGTAGGCATGACAGGTCTGGCCCTGGGTAGGGAAAAACAGCACGGTCTCGCGGTACTTGTGCTGCATGCCGGACACCGGCTCGCCGTCGAGGGTCGGTACATTCAGGGCCTGCTGGCCGGCCGGATGGGGGTTCAGGCCCAGGCGGATGTCGTCGGCGGTGGCTTTGATCAGCTTGCGGTCGGCCTTGGCTTTGATCAACTCGGCCATCCGCTCAAAATCTGCGGGAGCCAACATGCCGGTCTGGGGAAAGGTCAGCTGGAAAATCGGGTCGGCCGGGATGTTGTCCCAGTCGATCAGCTGATCGAGCACATAGGGGTTGACCCGAAAGGGCAAGACGTTGGCGACGACCTGCATATTGAAGCGCTCGGCCGCAGACAGCCGCTCGATCTGGGGAATCTTGTCCAGGCTCGATTCGGTATAAACGTGAAAACGGGGGCCGCCGTTTGACTCCTGCCGGGTCGGCCGGGACGCTGGCTGAGGGCGGGGGGCAATCGTGATGTCCTGCTGTTCTTGCATGGCCACATCCTCCTCTGGGTGGGGGTATCGGACACGGCCGGCTCAGGCCGGATCGCGCCACGTTCCCCGGACCGTTGTGCCGGTGAGTTTTTCCAATTCTTTGATCGTAGCGAGTACGTCCTCCTGGGCGTAGCCGTTCTGCTGATAGCCGGCGATCAGCTCCTCGGCCATCTTGGCCATTTTGAGCGGCACCTGGAGTTCGTCGGCCAGGCCGGTCGCCAGACCAATGTCCTTGCGGGCCAAGTCAATGGTAAACGTCGGCGCCAGCCGGTCGCGCAGGATGGCTCGGGTGCCCGCGTTCCAGATGAAGCTGCCGCCGCTGCTGGCCTTGACGATTGACCACAGGACGTTGGGGTCAACCCCGGCCTTGGTGCCCAACACCAGGGCTTCGGCCGCGCCCATCATGTGGATGAAGGCCAGCATGTTGTTGACCAGCTTGGCTACGTTGCCGGCCCCGATGTCGCCGACGTGGAAGACATTCTCGCCCATGGCCTTGAGCAATGGCTCGCAGCGCTCATACACCGCCTTGTCCCCGCCGACCATGATGGCCAGGCTGGCGTTGCGCGCCCCGCGTACCCCGCCGCTGACCGGCGCATCGAGAAAGTCCACGCCCTTGGCCTGGCACTGTTCGGCCAGGCTCTTGACCACGGTCGGAGCGTTGGTGCTCATGTCCACAATCGTATGCCCGGTCTGACAGCCGGCCAGGACGCCCCCGTCGCCCAGCACGACGTGTTCCACGTCTTTGGGCATGGGTAGCGACAGAAAGCTGAAGTCGGCACCGCTGACGGCCTGCTCGGCGCTGTCAACCCACACCGCCCCGGCCTCCTCCAGGTTGGCCCCGGCCTCGCGCCGCAGATCGGTGACCTGAAGAGTATGGCCGGTCTTGAGCAGGTTCATGGCCATGTTGTTGCCCATATTGCCCAGGCCGATGAATCCCAGTTTCATAGCTGTCTCCTTATATCCGTCTCCAGCCCGTACTCCTGGCCCGCCATGGGTATCAGGTCGATATGAATGTGCAGGCTGTCGGCAATCGCCTCCAGGCGCTGGTGCAGGGTCGGGATGCCGACCGCAGCCGGGATATCGAGCTGAACCTGCATGGTGTAGATGGCCGTTCCGCTGCCCGGCTCCGGATGGCTGTGGGTGTGCAGGGTGGTGATGTTGATGCCGTGCTCGGCCAGGCAGCGGGTGATCTTGGCCACGATGCCGGCCTGATCCACGCCGGTGGCGCGCAGCTCATACGCCTGAAGCGGCTGCCCCGTGCCGTAGGGACGCGGCTCGCCCTGCAAGGGCCGGAAAAAGACGGTCAGCCGTTTTTCCCACTCCAGCCGCTTGCAGGCGCCGGACAGCGCCGACTCGATGTTGTGGGCCTGACTCGACAACAGCAGCAGTACGGCAAATTCGCCACCCAGAATCGTCATGCTGGAATCTTCCAGGTTGCAATCACACTCGTAAATCAGTTCGGCCAGATCGGCCACAATACCGGGTCGGTCACGTCCAATGGCGGATAAGGCGAACCACTGCTTCATCGTCCTCTCCTGGGTCTGGAAGACAGGGTTATACGCGAAGTTCCTTCACCTTGTCTACCAGTCGGGGCAGGACCTCGGCCGAGGGGCCGCGCAGGCTCAGGCTGCTGAGCGGACTCAATTCACTCTCATACAGGTTGACCTCGATCAGCTGGCCGCCTTTCTCGCATACGGCCAGGGGAAAGGCGGCCGCCGGATAGACCGTGGCCGAGGTGCCGGCCACCAGCATGCAGTCGCACAGCTGGGTCTGGCTGTAGCACTGCTCCAAAACGTCCTGAGGAATGGGCTCGCCAAAGGCGACTGTATCGCTTTTCAGGATGCCGTGGCAGCGCGGGCACTCGGGCGGCAGGGTGTGCAGAGGAACCTCGGAGGCCGGGAAACGGGTTGTGCACTCGATACAGCGGATGAGGGTGTAGTTGCCATGTATTTCGATCAACTCACGCTGGCCCGCCCGGCGGTGCAGATTATCGACATTCTGGCTGATCATCGAGCGCAGCACGCCCATGTTTTCCAGTTCGACCAGAGCCTGGTGGCCAGGATTCGGCTCGGCCACCTCGAGTCTGCTCCACATCTCCTTTGTCGGGCCCGAGGGCGACAGGCGCTCCTGCCAGGCTTTTTGCGGGTCTTCCAAAAAGCGTTCATAGCCGTTCATGGGCGGCTCGCCATACTTGGTCCACAGGCCGCCCGGCCCGCGGAACGGCGGGATGCCGCTCTCGACCGATATGCCGGCGCCGGTCAGGGCCATGACGTGTGTGGCCGACAGCAGGAGGCTGGCCGCCTGGTGGATGGCTTCGTCCGGGATGCTGGGCGCCTGGCTCATGCACAGCTCCTCTCTTGAACGCTGAACGCAGACTGCTGAATGATGAACGGCAGACAAGGTTTTTCATTCATCGTTCTGCATTCATAATTCATCATTTGCTTTGCCACTGCGGATCGCGCTTTTCGGCAAACGCCCGGGCACCCTCGCGCGAATCTTCGGTTTCCATCAGGAAGTTGAACAGCTCGCGTTCGAGTTTGAGCCCGTCGGCCAGCGGCATGTCGAGACCGCGCAGCGCTGCCTGCTTGATCTTTTGGACCGCCAGCGGAGCGCTCTTGCAGATTTCGGTGGCGATCGCCTGGCAGGTGCTCATCAGTCGGTCCATGGGCACAACGTGGTCAACCAGACCCAGCTGCAGGGCTTCGTCAGCGCCGATGCGGTTGCCGGTGTACAGCATCTCAAGCGCGCGGCCGAGCGGGATCAGGCGCGGTAGGCGCTGGGTGCCGCCGCCGCCCGGCAGCCAACCCAGGCGGACCTCGCCCAGCCCGAACTGGGCGTGCTCGGCCGCGACGCGAATGTCACACGCCAGCGCCTGTTCCAGGCCGCCGCCGTTGGCATGGCCGTTGATGGCGGCAATGATGGGCTTGGTCAGGTTAAGTAGAATGGGAAACAGGGTGTTGGGCGGCTCGCCCTCGGCACGGTCCACATAGTTGGCCTTGATATCGCTGCCGGCGCAAAAGCCACGCTCGCCAGCCCCGGTCAGAATGCCGACACGCAGGGCGCTGTCGTCCTGGAATTCCTGCCAGATTTCGGCCAGCTGCTGGTAGGTGTCGAAATCGCAGGCGTTAAGCCGTTCCGGGCGGTTGATCGTTACATAGGCGATGTGGTCTTTTTTCTCGAATACAACTTTCGGCATGGCTCCCCCTTGTGGACCTTCCTGGGACTCAGGACGCAGGTCTCTTCTAGCGGGATTGTTTTGCCCGCGTCAATGCTTTGAGACCGCCTGCCGGACTGGTGGTAGTGAGGGCAGCCACGGGGGGCTGCCCCTAGATTATATGGACGATACGGACGGGGAGGGCGCGGGCTCGGCCGTCCGACGGGCCACCATGATGAAACCGGTATGGGCGACCATCCGATGGTGGGGACGGACCGACATGTCGGTGACGTGCCAGAAGCGGAGCAGGTTTTCCATGACCTCGACTGCGGCATAGCACGGATTGGCGCGCAGCTCATCGACCAGGGTTTTGACCTGCAAGGTGGTTGGGCTGTAGCCGAGCAGCACGCCGCCCGGCCGCAGGACCGGCGTGGCGTGGGGAATGACCCGCCACGGTTCGGGCACGTCGATGACCACCCGGTCCACCTCAGGCGCGTCAATGTGTTCGTAGGCGTCGCCGTGTTGGAGGGTCCAGTTGGGGGCGGGGCCAAAAAAGCGCTCGACGTTCTCCCGCGCCATGTCACAGAAGTCTTGCCGCGCCTCGACCGTTGTCAGGCTGCCGTTCGGCCCGATGGCCCGCAGCAGGGCGAGGCTCAGCGCCCCCGGCCCGGCCCCGACTTCCAGCACGGCCGCACCCGGAAAGATATCGCCCCATAACAGGATAGGGCCGACATCCTTGGGGTAGATGACCTGAGCCCGCCGGGGCAGATTGGGAATCAGGTGAGCATAGCTCGGCCGAAAAACCCAGAACGGCTCATTGTGGGGTGTCCGAATCAGGCTGCCCTCGGGCAGGCCGATAATATCGTCCGCAGCCAGCTGTCCGCCGCGCAGCGACAGCCGGCCGCCGGCCTTGAGGGTGCGCAGGTACTCGCGTTCTTTGCGGTCGATAAACACCACGTTATCGCCAGCTTGGAGGAGGGAGCGGGGGGAAGGCATGGGTGAATGATGAAGTATGAATGCCGAACGATGAATGAAGAAGTGGTGGCTGTCTTGATGTTATGCGGCGCTGCGCTCCTGCTTGCGTTTGACTTCCTGAAGCAGACGGCAGAAGGCGCACACCGGGGTGAAGGACGGCATGCCGCACTCCGCGCAGGTCTGGGGCGGGCTGTCGTTCGTAGCGGCAAAGGCCGGCTGAGCCGAGCGCAGAAATTCCTGGACAAAATTGAGCTTGGTGCCCGGCATTGTGGCTTCGAGGCGGTTGAGCGTGTCTTTATAGTGCAGCTGGGTCGCGCCGACGCTGTTGGGACACTCGTCAATCACATAGTCGATGCCACGAAAAAAGGCGTAGGCCGCAGACTCCAACTCGCCCAGCCGGTACAGCGGGCGGACCTTGCGGACGAACTTGGGGTGGCTCGGTTCCAGAACCGGGGTTTGGCGGGCCAGATACTCGGTCTGCCAGTGCAGGACGTTGCCCAGCAGGCGGGCGGCCTCGTCGTCGAGGTTGTGGCCGGTGGCCAGGACCGAGAAGCCGCCCTCAAGCGCGGCCCGGTCGAAGAAGTGGCGCTTCATCATGCCGCACGCCGCACACGGCACCCGGTTGGTGAATTGCGCCGCAACAGGCACCGCCACCGCGTCTTCGGACAGCTCGACGACCCGCAGCGACGCCCCACGCTGGCGGGCGAAGGCCTCGGCTTTGTGTTGGGATTGCTCCGAATAGTCGCCGATGCCCAGGGCCAGGTATACGCCTTCGGTCTGATAGCCGAGGGTCAGCAGCACGTCCCACAGCGCCAGGCTGTCCTTGCCGCCCGACACGGCGACCAGAACCCGGTCTTCAGCGGTGAACATGCGCTGTTTATGAATGGCCCGCTCGACCTGACGCTGAAAGTACAGCACAAAGCACGAGCGGCAGAAGGCTGCGTTATGCGAGCGGAGTTGGATTTCAGCTCGTTCCCCACAGCGTTTACACTTCATACGCCCCCCGAAATAACCGACCGAATCTCGATTTCGTCGTCTTCCTGAATCAGGTCTTCGTCTATCAACAGCGCCGTGCCGCGAATCACCATGACCGTGCCCGGGATCAGATCCAGCTTGTTCAGCAGGGCGGCCACACGCATGCGCTTTGGAAATGTCACAGTCTGGTTTTGCGGCAGGAGGGTAACCCGCATTATGCTAGCCTACCACGCTCCCCTCAGTCCGACAAGAACTCTTGACAGTCCTCAGCCTCATCCCATATGAGAAGAGGCTCATCCACCCGGCCATTCCTGCCTTTTTATACTGTCGATCCTGGCCGCCGGCCCATGTGGAGGAGGACGCGTATGCCGCGAGCGAGTAAAAAAGAGAAAGTCCGCAAGGACGTAGTCCTGTTCGACGATGACGAGCACTCGGACGAGACTGCCGAAGAGGAACTCCCCAAAGACGAGGCCGGGCGGCTCAAGATCAAGCGGCGCTATGAAGAACTGCTCGGGATTCGGGTCGAGAAGCTCAAGGGTCGGGTTCTCAACCGGGAACGCATCAATAAGACGATCGAGGGCATTTATTTCATCTGCCTCGACTGCAAGAAGATCTGCCATAACCTCGACGAGGGACTCGTCGAAGATCCCAATAATGTCGCCAACCTGTGTGCGCCCTGCGCCAAAAATCGGGAAAAAACCAGGAAAAAAGGCCAAGCGGCCGCCTAGCGCGGTCCATTCTCCTTGGGTCGGAAATCCTGCCCGGCCGGACTGAAGAGCCGCACGCTTTGTCCGGTCTCGGGGTGCACAAAGCGCAGCGCCTCGGCGTGTAGCGCCAGGCGGGACGCCCCGGCCGGAGCGCCGTAGTGGGTATCGCCGACCAGCGGATAGCCCAGGGCGGCCAGATGCGCCCGGATTTGGTGGCGCACCCCGGTGTGCAGCCGAACGCGGATCAGGCTGTAGCCAGCGCGCGTCTCAAGACAGGTATAGGTGGACATCGCTTCCTGGGCTCGCTGCCGAGGAGCGAGGTCGCGCTCGGCCATGACGACCCGCATGCGCTGTCCCCGCCTGCCTTCGGGCATCAGAAAAAAGCGTCTGGTGCCGTCGAGTTCCCGGCCGCTCGGCCTCCCATGCACCCAGGCCAGATAGTCCTTGATAATCCGGCGATCCGAGAACTGGGCGCGCAGGGCCGTGTAGGCCGCCGCCGTACGGGCTGCCAACAGCAATCCCGATGTGGGGGTGTCGAGCCGGTGGACCACTCCGGCTTCGAGCGGCGCGCGTGACGACAGGCTGCTCAGCGTGGTTTCCGGGTAATGGGCTGCCAGGTAGTTGGCGACCGTCCGGGTATCGCCGAAGCGCAGGGCAACGCTGGGCAGACCCGGGGGCTTATCAAGGCCGAGGACTGCGCCCTGGGCGTAGACCAGTCGGACGGGTAACGACGGGCTGGGTCTGAGGCTCAGCCGAACCTGGGCTCGTACACGGTCGCCGCTGCGAACCCGGCTGCCCTTTTTGCCCGGTCCTCGGTTAAGGCGGACGTGGCCGGCCTTGATAAGAGCAAAAACCGCCCGCCGCGACACGCCCGGTAGCCGACGGACCAGGAAGCTATCGAGACGCAGCAGGTCGTCCTGGGCCGGGACCGTCCATTCGTGCCAGTCTTGCCCGGTCAGCTGGGCTGGATCGTGGCTCGTGGCTCGCACGCTTCGCTTCCACGTCGCCGAGGGGCGCTGCTCAATTCTGGGACAGATGCGTTTTGACCCAGCCCTCAATGCGACGCAGAAACTGCCCAAACGGATTCTCGCCCGGACCGGCCGCAAAGTGAGCCTTGCGCATGTAGTCCAGCGCGCCCGAGTAGTACTCGAAGTTTTTGGCCAGCTCCTCAAACAGCAGAAAGCCGGTCTGATACAACCTCACGTCCAGCTCGGATACCTGCTGATACGCCTGGCGGCCGTGCCGCATATAGGAGTCAAGGGCGTCGAACTTTTCGACATAGGCGCGAAACAGACCGCTCATGAACAGCGTATAGTCTCCCAGGTGTTTGCGCACCGCACGCTCGTGCCAGAGACCCGTCGAGGTGTCCTGGCCGGCTCCGGCGTCCGTCTGCGGCACGGGCTGGTCGGCCAGGGTTTCGGCCACGCTGTCCAGCTGACGGACGCGTGGAGTGTCCAGCCGGTACAGCCGGTCGGTTTGGGCAAAATTGGTCAAGACCTCGGCCACATAGGTGACGACCGCCCGGTCTCCCACGCCCAGCTCCCCAAAGCTGCGCTGGGTATAGCGCAGGAAAAAGCGGTACAGCTGGACGGTATCGGCCCGAATCAGGCCGGCAGACTGGGGTGAGAGCGGATGCGGCTTGCCCATGACCGGAAAGTATACTAGCTAGGGGAAAGGAATAGAAGGACGAGTGCTGAGTCGCGCCGAACAGCCCGCATCCGGACAGGAGGCTCCCATGAGCAGGCGCAGGTGTCCCCAAGGCTTTTCTTTTTCCTCCCTCGGGTCGGCGCTCAGCTCTGGTGTGCGGTGTGTGGTGTTGGGCGGCCTGCTGAGTTTGCCGTTCAGCGCCTGCCACGCGGCCGATGGTACCGAGCCGGCCATGGTCCAGGTCACGGTCAAGCGGATCGGCTTTGACCCCATCTCCCGCTCGCCGGTCGTCCTCCTGCTGGACGAGGCTCAGACCCGGATGATGCCGATCTGGGTCGGCGCGGCTGAGGCCCGGGCGATTGAACTTGAGCTGCGCGGACACCCCGTCTCGCGGCCGCTGACCCACGATCTGCTGAAGAACATCCTGGTTCAGGTTGGCGTCGATTTCGACAAAGTAGTTGTCAGCGAGCTGAAAGACAGCACCTACTACGCCCGTATCCATCTGACCACGGCCGGTCAGCCGCTTGAGGTTGACAGCCGTCCCAGCGATGCGATTGCCCTGGCGCTGCGTTTCGAGCGGCCGATTTTTGTTGCCCGCGGCCTGCTTGAGACAGCCCTGCCGGTTGAGCCAGAGCGGCCGCAAAGCGCGGCCGTGGACGATCCGAGGAACGTACGTAGCCGTGGGGTGACCGTCCAGAACATCAGTGAGGAGCTGGCCCGTGCGTTCCGGCTGCCGGACACCCACGGCGTCCTGGTCGCCGATGTTGAGACGAGTACGACCGCTCAGAGGCATCTGCGTCGTGGCGACATCATTTTGACTATCGCCGGCAAGACGGTGAGGGACATCAGGGATTTCCAGACCACGATGGGAGAAGAGCACGGCCAGGATGTCTCCATGCAGATCCACCGTGACGGCCAAATCCTGGGCGTCGTTCTACCGACTTCCGTGCCCTAGACCGCCCACCCACACCGCGCCACCACGAAAGCGAGGATGGTATGTCGAGCGTATTAGAGGACAAGGAAGCGATCCGCGATCTACTGACCAGATATTGTCTCCATATTGACGCCGGCCGCTATGAGGAGTGGGTCGGCTGCTTTACCCCGGACGGGGTTTTCGACAGTCCGATTCTGGGTCGCTGGCAGGGTGCGGACAAGCTGCGGCAGTTCACCCAGCGCTACCGGGAGTGGACCGGGGCGCACCAGCCGCGTCACTGTGTGATGAACGTGCTGATCGAAGTCGAGGGCGAGCGGGCCAGCGCCGAGTGTTACCTGCTGATGACCCACGCCGCAGAGGGCAAGACCGAGCTGGTCATCTCCGGTCGCTACGAGGATCGCATCGAGAAGATTGACGGGCAGTGGCTGTTCAAGGAACGCAAGGTCCTGCCCGATACGCGCCCTGCGGTCTGAGCCGGCGGCTAGAAGAACTGCTCAAACTGGCGCGCCTGTGACGGCAGCTGCTGGTGCGCCGCTTCGAGCCGTTGGCGGCGGGCAGCGTCTTCTTCTTCGGTCTTGGCCTGTTCGATCGGATGATCGGGGTCCTCAGGCTGCTCAAGCCGCCAGTGATGGGCCAGGCCGTCTCGTCCGGCGTACCACACCGACTGGCCGCCAAGGGCCAGCTGGGTTGTCTGGCCACGCCAGATCAGCCAGCGCTGATCATAGCCCCAGTCGATCAGGCTGGACCGGCTGTAGGGGTCAGACCGGCTCTCGGCCAGGGGCAGGACCTCCTGGGCTGACCACACGGTGCCGATACCGTGCGGTCGGCCATATTTGTCGGCCACCGCAAGCCGCACCGGAGCGTTATAGGTCAGATCGCGCAGCACCAGGTCGGCTTCGGTGATCGTATGCTGGACCGTCCACGGCACCATCTCGATGCCAACCGCGTACAGCCCGAAGCCCCGGACAAACAAAAAGCTGACCGCGCGGTCCTGCCAGCGGGCGACCAGTTCGGTCCGGCTATTGGTCCGAACCATATGGCTATGGCGCAGGTCTCCGGCCGGACTGCGGTCGAGCTGGGCCAGCTCTCGGACCTGCTCAACCGACATCCGCCAGCTTGCGCCCAGCGGCGGCTGCGGTTCGGGCACGGTCTCAGCTGCGGTCAGGCTGGCCAGCAGCACAGGCAGGACCAGACCCATCAGGCAACGCCACACTGTCTCAGCTCCCGACCGGTGTTGCGACTCAGGCAACTGTGGCGATCAGGCCGGCGTGCTGGTCGAGGATGGGCAGCATTTTCTGCTTGTCCACCGGCGGCACGAAAAAGATGGCCCGCTCCACACCCATGTCCTGGTACTCCTTGAGGGTATCTTCCTCGTTGGGGGCGCCCAGGAGTGAAATGGAGATGCTGTCGGGCTTGCGACCGGCCTTGCGGGCGCGGTCGTGCAGGTCGGCAATGATGCCCGGGATGTCTTTATAGCGGCGGGCGTTGGGAATCCAGCCGTCGCAGTAGCGCACCACCCGGTCGAGGCCGTTGGACGTGTGCGAGCCCAGCACGATGGGCGGATTGGGCTGCTGAATCGGCTTGGGATAGCTCCAGATCGGATCAAAATCGACAAACTCGCCGTGATACTCGGCGGCTTCCTTGGTCCAGATTTCCTTCATCGCCTCGATCTTTTCGCGCAACACCTTCCAGCGTTTCTTGAACGGGGTGCCGTGGTTCTCCATCTCCTCGGCGTTCCAGCCCCCGCCGATGCCGAAGATCAGGCGTCCGTTAGACAGCTGATCGACCGAGGCGACCTCTTTGGCCATGGTAATGGGGTCGCGTTCCATGGCCAGGCAGATCCCGCTGCCGACCTTGATTGTGCTGGTCACGGCGGCCGCAGCCATCAGGGCGACGAACAGATCGTGGGTGTGCGAGTACTCCTGGGGCAGCTCCCCGCCGCCGGGAAACGGCGATTTGCGGCTGGTCGGGATATGGGTATGCTCCGGAAACCAGACCGACTCAAAGCCCCGCTCTTCACAGGCCACGGCCAGCTCATCCGGACGGATCGCATAATCGGTGGCAAACATTTCAATCCCGAGTTTCATCGTGTCCTCCTTACGCAGTGTGGTGATGCTCGCGCCTCTCATGGCAGCTGGCCGGCTCAAAGTCAAGAAAGACGGCCGCCGCCTGGCCTGGGAATTGCCGCCGCCACGCTTGTGGTATAGATGAGCCAAGACCGACTCAATGCGAGAGGAGCAGCGGATGCACGACCTCAAGTTTGGCATATTCCTACCCACCGGAGACTTTGCGGCCGCCAAGAAGGCGGCCCTGCGGGCCGAGAGCGAGGGCTTTTATTCGGTGTCGATCAACGATCATTTTTTCACTCCGCTGGGGCCCCCCCAAACCCCCCAACTGGAGAGCATGACCACCCTGACTGCGGTGGCGGCGGTGACCGAACGCATCCGTCTGGTGCCGACGGTGGTGGCCGCCTCGTTTCGCACGCCTCCGATGCTAGCCAAGATCACCTCGACCCTCGACCAGGTCAGTCAGGGCCGCCTGACGCTCGGCCTGGGCGCGGGCTGGAAGCAGGACGAGTACGAGGCGCACGGCTACCCGTATCCCTCCAACGCCGAACGCCTGGAGCAGTTGGCCGAGACCGTACAGGTGCTCAAGGCCATGTGGACCCAGGCTGAGCCCACGTTTGCAGGCCGCCACTTCTCGATTCGGGATGCCTACAACAACCCGCGTCCGGTCCAGCAACCCCACCCACCGCTGATGCTCGGCGGCTCGGGCAGCAGTCTGCTCAAAATCGCCGTGGCCGAAGCCGACCTGCTGAATATCATTCCGCCGATCTTCAACGGCAAGGATTTCGTGAACGACCCGGTGATGACCGTCAAGTTCGACACTCCGTATCTGAAACGCCGCCTCGACATGTTGCACGGCTATCTGGAAGCGGCCGGGCGTGAGCCGCAGGACCTTGAGCTGAGCGCCCTGCTGATGGTCCACCTGAGCCGGGATGCGACCGACCCGGCCCTGGCAAAAACCGCGACCCGCTTAGGTTTTCCTGATGTCGAGACGGCGCTCCGCTCGCCCCTGCTGCTGATGGGCACGCCGGACAAGGCCAAGCGCGACCTCCAGACCCGGATTGAGGAGCTGGGTTTCAGCTACCATATCGTCATCCCGGCCTCGGCCGAGTCTCATGAACTGTTTGTCAAGGAGGTCATGCCCGCGTTTGTGGGCTGAGCCGCGCTGGCTCACTCGGTCGCCTGCGGCTGGCTGTCGAAGACGAGCCGGCCGGCGGCCTCCTGGGCGTCGACGCGGGCCTGGAGTTCTGGTGACAGGACAATCGTGCGTTCGGTCGGGAACTTCCCGACATCCAGGGCCGGACGCAGACAGAACTCGTCCGGCGTGTTGATCCCAGCCTGGCTCTTGACCTCGTCGATAAACCACACCCGGCGCATGAAGTCCGGGTTGAAATAGGTCTGGCGGTCCTCGTCCGTCCACGCCCGTACCCGATGCCCGTCGTGGGCCGAGTAGGTCAGCAGGTCAATCGTCATATCCCAGTACACATCGATCAGCATGCCGTAGCCGTGCTCGCCCAGGGCCGGGTTGAGCAGGTCGGCAATCCGGGTCTCAATGAAGATCAATCTGCCCTCGGGGTCATACTCCTCGATCCGCAGCGGGTAGAAAAAATGCTTGTCGAGCCAGTACACGATCTTGGGCGCGTAATAGTTCGGCAGCCAGTCCTCACGCGCCCGGGCTTCAACCACATAGCACTCCACGCCGCCGTCCGGGGTGTAGAAGGGGTAGCCGTCGCCCATCATCTTGAGCTGCGGGGTGGGGATTTCATGAAAGCTGTTGGTGTCGTCGGCCAAGGTGATGGTCTGGCGGGTGTGCGGAAAACGGACCGTCTCGAACAGTACGTCGGTGCCCAGAATGCGCCACGACCACTCCCAGCTGTCGCGTCCGAACCCGTCATCAAAGGTGAACGCCATATTGGGAAAGCGGTCGGCCCGCCGGGGTTGGGGCTGGCGGCGCACCCGGCGCAATGAGGGGGTGTAGATGAACATGTCGATCTTCTTGGTGAAATCCTTATCGACCCGGTAGCGCAGCGACAGGTTCTGGCTGCCGTAGCGCTGAGCCGGGCCCGAGTACTGACCCAGCGAGGTCACAAAGTGCTCGCCCGGCTTGGTGTGGTACAGCTCGCCAACCAACCCCTCGGGCTCACGGTGGGCAACCAGGACCACCACATTGCTCTGCTCCAACAGGTGGCCCCAGCTGTTGATCGAGGCGATCACGTCGGCGTGGACGCACGACCAGCGCGGCGAGTGTGGAAATTCGCTGGCCCGATAGCCCATCTCCTCGGCCGTGTACGGGGGCTGAAACGGATACGTCTCGGCCGGCAGATACGGGAGTTCCGGGTGCCGGGGGGTCTGAGCTGAGAGGTCGATGGGGGCGCGCTCAGCTGCCGACAGCTCGGCGACCGTCTTCCAGGTCTTCGGAGAGGACTCGGCCCGAGGT
>JAAXHF010000210.1 GCA_012271025.1 Deltaproteobacteria bacterium
GGCGGCAAGACGCGTCGGGCGGCCAAGATGGTCGTCCTGGACGTGGACCATCCCGACATTGTCGAATTCATCCAGTGCAAGGCCGAAGAGGAGCGCAAAGCCTGGACCCTGATTGAGGCCGGCTACGACGGCTCGATTGACGGTGCGGCCTACAGCTCGGTCTTTTTTCAGAACGCCAACAACTCGGTCCGAGTCACCGATGCCTTCATGCATGCGGTGGTCAACCGCCAGCCGTGGTCAACCCGGCTGGTCACCAGCGGGCAAGACCACGAGAGCTTTGCGGCCGAGGCTCTGCTGCGCCAGATCGCCCAGGCGACCTGGGAGTGTGGCGATCCGGGCATGCAGTTCGATACGACGATCAACGCCTGGCACACCTGTCCCAACAGCGGACGGATCAATGCCAGCAACCCGTGCTCGGAGTACATGCACCTGGACGACAGCGCCTGCAACCTGGCCTCGCTCAACCTGATGAAGTTCCTCAAGGACGACGGCGGATTCGACACCGCAGCCTTCAAACATGCGGTCGATATCAGCATTACCGCCCAGGACATCATCGTTGACAACTCCAGCTATCCCACGCCCGATATTACCGACAATGCCAGCGCCTTTCGCGAGCTGGGCCTGGGCTATGCCAACCTGGGCGCGGTTCTGATGTCCCTGGGTCTGCCCTACGATTCCGAGGCCGGCCGGCAGTACGCGGGCGCGATTACGGCCCTGATGACCGGCCAGGCCTACTGCCAATCGGCTCGCATCGCCCAACAGCTCGGCCCGTTTGCCGGTTATGCGAGCAACCGTGAGCCCATGCTGGCGGTGATCGATAAACATCGCGAGGCTGCCCATCGGCTCGACCCGTCCCTGGTGCCGCTGGAACTGTTGTCCGAAGCGCGCCGAGCCTGGGACGAGGCGCTGGCGCTGGGTCGTGAGGCCGGCTACCGCAACTCGCAAGCCACCGTCTTGGCCCCCACGGGAACCATCGCCTTCATGATGGACTGCGATACGACCGGAGTTGAGCCGGACATTGCCCTGATCAAATACAAACGTCTGGTCGGCGGCGGGATGCTGAAACTGGTCAACACCACAGTGCCCCACGCGCTGGCGCGGCTCGGCTACACCAGCCGCGAGGTCCAGACCATTGTGGAATACATCGACGAGCAGGAGACGATTGAGGGCGCTCCGGGCCTGAAAGATACACACCTGGCGGTATTTGACTGCGCCTTCAAACCGGCCCGAGGCAGCCGGGCGATCCATCACATGGGGCATGTCCGGATGATGGGAGCGGTTCAGCCCTTTCTGTCGGGCGCCATCTCCAAAACGGTCAATCTGTCCAACGATGCCACGGTCGAGGATGTTATCGACGCGTATATGGAAGCCTGGCGCCTGGGTCTCAAGGCCGTCGCCATCTATCGTGACGGGTGTAAGCGGGTCCAACCGCTGGAGACGCAAAAGCAAGCTCCGGCCGCAGACACACCGGCGCCCGCCGAGCGCAAACCCGAACGGCGCCGTCTGCCCATGGACCGCGACGCCATCTGTCATAAATTTGAGGTGGCCGGACACGAGGGCTATATCCATGTCGGCTTTTATGAAGACGGGACACCTGGAGAAATCTTCATCCGCATGGCCAAGGAGGGCAGCACTATCTCGGGCCTGATGGACTCGATTGCGACGCTGACTTCTCTGGCCCTGCAGTACGGCGTCCCGCTCGAAGCCCTGGTAAACAAGTTCGGCCATGTCCGCTTTGAGCCGTCCGGGTTTACCAAGAATGCGGATATTCCCTACGCCAAATCGTTGACCGATTATATCTTTCGTTTTCTGGGTACCCGCTTCCTGTCAACTGAGTTGAAAGAGGAAATCGGCCTGATCGAAACGCCGGATACCTTACCGCCAGCCGATCAGACTGCGGCCGTCACTGTTGAGCCGGTGGCTGAGGTCCGAGTCCCGGCGGCGGAGGCCAGCCGGCCAGTCCCGGTTTCAGATGACCGACCACAGGCTGCCACCTGGCAGTCGCAGGCCGACGCGCCGAGCTGTGCCGACTGCGGGTCAATCATGATCCGCAACGGATCGTGCTACAAGTGCCTCAACTGTGGCGCGACGAGCGGCTGCTCATAAGACACAACGGTCGCACGTGTTGGGACGGGGAAGGACGTGCGGAGAGGATACCGGGGAGGTGCCTTCCCCTGAGGGGAGAGGCCGGGTAACCGGGCGGGGCGTCCGTGTGGCGCCCCGTGGAAAAACAGAGGGATGATGATACCCCAGGCTGTGGAGTGAGAGAGGCGTGCCACGAGGAGGGGAGTATGGTCAAGCTTCTGAGCTGTACCCACGGCTGTCCGGGCCAGCCACGGCCGGCCCGGGTGACCCGGAGTTTTCGCCACCAGCCCAGTCACGCCGAGCTTGTTGTCCACGGCATTCCGGTGAATGTCTGCGCGGCGTGCGGACAGTCCTTTGTTGAGGAAGAGACGGCTGAGCAGCTCCAAGCCCTGCTCCAAGCCTTGCCGTCCCCGTGGCAGGGCAGAACGCATGTGGAATTCGGGGCTTGTTTCGGGGACAAGCCTGCCAGACTCTGAGAGTTGTGCTACAACAGTCTGAAACACGGCTCTCGCCTGTAGACAGGGGCGAGAATCAAAGAGGGAGGACTGTGTATGCCGATATTCGAACGCGGTGATATCACCCTGTACTATGAGGAGCACGGCGCGGGGTTTCCGATTTTGCTCATCGCTCCGGGCGGGATGCGTTCTGCGGTGCCCTTCTGGGATCAAGCAGCCTGGAACCCCATTCCGCAGCTCGCCGCCCACTATCGCGTCATTGCCATGGATCAGCGCAACGCCGGCCAGTCCAGCGCTCCGATCAGGGCAACGGACAGCTGGCACGTCTATACTGAGGATCAACTGGCCCTGCTCGATCATCTCGGCGTTAATCGCTTTCATGTCGCCGGCATGTGTATAGGCGGTCCGTACTGCATGGGCCTGATCCAGGCCGCTCCGCAGCGGGTGACCTCGGCGGTCTTGTTTCAGACGATCGGTCTGTCGGATAACCGCCAGGCATTTTACGACATGTTCGACGGCTGGGCCGACGCCCTCAGGCCGGATCGCCCAGAGGTGAGTGCCGAGGTCTGGGAGTCGTTCAAAACGGCGATGTATGGCGGGGATTTTCTGTTTAATGTGTCACAAGAGTTTGTCGCCCAGTGCCAGACGCCGCTTCTGGTCCTACTCGGCAACGATGTGTACCATCCGTCCGAAACCTCACGCGATATCGCGCGGCTGGCCCCAAACGCCACGCTGATTGAAAGCTGGAAAGAGCCCCAGGATCAGCCGGCGGCCAAACAGGCGGTCGAGGACTTTTTGGCCCAGCATACCCCGCGCTAGACAGGAGGACACGATGAGCGAGGCCAAAGCGCCCCAACTGCCGCAGTGGATCACCGACCACCTGCAACGCTATCTGGACACCAACGGCGCCGACGGACATATGTGGGACTCGGGGCCGGTCGGCGGGCCGGGCCTCCTGCCGACTCTGCTGTTGACAACGAACGGCCGACGCTCGGGCAAGCCCATCACCATGCCGCTGATCTATGGCGAGGCGGACGGCAGCTACATCATCGTCGCCTCAAAGGGCGGCGCGCCACAGCATCCCGGCTGGTATCTGAACCTGGCCGCCAACCCTCAGGTCGAGGTGCAGGTCCGCGACAAGCGTTTTCGGGCTACCGCCCGCACTGCCAGCGGACAAGAGCGAAGCAGCCTGTGGCAAAAAATGCGCGGTATCTATCCGCCCTACGACGAGTACCAGGCCAAAACCGAACGGGAGATCCCGGTGGTTGTGCTCGAGCCGCAGGGCGAGGTCTAGGACGAGGCCGGCAGGCTCTGGTCAGGGAGCCTGCGCCTTCTCCTCCTTGAGCACGTATAAGCCGTCCAGCTGGCGGTAGCGTTCCGCCCAGTCAGTACCATAGCCGACCAGAAAGCCCTGGGGGTGTACAAACCCGACCTGATCAACGGGAACCTCGCGCTGGGTCCGCCCTTCTTTTTTGACCAAGACGCAGACCGTAAGCGAACGCGGCCCGGCCTGCCTCAGGCGGCCTATCACAGCATCAAGCGTCAGACCCGTATCAAGAACGGTATCGACCAGAATGACATCCTGGTCGCGAAACTCTTGGCTGGGGCCGTGCGACAGCCCCACACGGCCCGTCGAGCTGGTCGCCCGTCCATAACTGGCGGCCTGGACAAAAGAGACCCGGACCGGGATATCCATCAACCGGACGAGGTCGGCCACAAAAATAAACGCCCCCTTGAGAATGCCGACCACCAGCGGCTCGCGGCCGGCAAAGGTCCGAGACAGCTGTCGGGCCATGGCCCGCACCCGGCTCGCAATTTGGGCCGGCGTGTAGACCAAGGACAGCTCCGGGGGAACGGCGGCCCTGGTCTGCGTCATCGGAGTGCTCTCAAGACAACGAATATATTCATCGGCCCGGCCATGCTATCCTACACGCCAGGAAAGTGTAGCCCTATGCATCCGGCTGTCTCCTCCCTGCGGGCCGCTCTAGGCCCAGACTCGGTTCTGACTGCCCCGGCAGTCCAGACGCCTTTGCGCCGCGACGCGCTACGCCCACACCGGGGTTTTCACGCCATGACCGGCTTCGAGCAGCCGCCTGTGGCGGTCGTGCAACCCGACTCGACCCAGCAGGTGGTGGACCTCGTCGCCATTGCACGCCGTCACGCGCTGCCGCTGGTTCCGCGTGGCGGAGGCAGCGGCCTGATGGGTGGAGCCCTGTCCGTCCGGCCGGGCATCATCGTTGACCTGCGACGCCTGGATCGCATCCTGGCCCTCGACCGCCAGGCGCTGAGCGTGCGGGTCCAGAGCGGCGTGCGCCTGCGGACGCTAGGTGCATACCTGGACCAACACGACCTGCTGCTCGGCCACGATCCGTGGTCTGTTGGCGTGGCCACCGTTGGCGGGGCGCTCAGCACCAACGGGCTGGGCTATCTCGGCGGACGCTACGGCTCGATGGGGGATCAGGTGCTCGGGCTTGAGGCCGTGCTCGGCACCGGAACCGTTGTCCGCACGCCCGCCCTGCGCAAACGCTCGACCGGTCCGGATCTGACCCGGCTCTTTATTGGCGCGGAAGGCACGCTGGGTATTGTGACCGAGGTCACGTTGCGCATCTTTCCCCGACCCCGGACCCGGACTCTGCTCGGTTTTACCTTTGCGGACTTTCCGAGCGGCTTTCGCGCCCTGCTCGAGATGCAGAGCTATGGCCTGCAGCCAAGCTCCATGGATTTGTCGGCCGATAGCTGGCCGCCTGAACTTCAGGAACGCCAGGCTGTCCCGGAATCCGACACCGCTCCAGCCTCAACGGCTTCCCCCACGGCCTATCTGGTACTTGTTTTTGACGGCCGAGAGGCAGAGGTCGCCGCCCAGCAAGACCTGGCCCAGGCGATTGCCCTCCGTCACGGCGCCGTACCGGAAGACAAGGTCGCCGACCTCGACGCCTATTGGTCTACGCGTCATAGCGCAGCCGACCGCTGGGCCGCAGATCCCGCTCAGCGTGACGGCGTGTGGCTCAACACCCGAGCCGGCAAAGCCCAGCTGGATTATCTCCACCTCAGCATCCCGGTCACCAAACTGCTCGACTTTCGCCTCCGGATTGCCGACCGGTTGCAGGCCAGCCCGGTCCAGCTGTGCCAGGAAGCGGTCTGGATCTGGCCCGAATGCTATTCCCTGGTGTTGTACTGTTCGCCCGTTCGCGATCCCGCCGCCGCCCAGACCATGCGGCAGACAACCGATACCATTCTGAGAATAGCCCAGGACATCGGTGGCTCAATCGAGTATGTCCATGGCATAGGCGTACGTCTCAGCCATCTGATCCAGCGCGAACTGGGTAGCGGCCTGGCGGTTCTCCGCAGCCTGAAGGCCAGCCTTGATCCGGCCGGCATCATGAATCCCGGCAAACTCGGGTTGTAAGCGCCTTCCTGCGCCCAGCCCAGTTTCAGTTGCTCCGGGTCAGGGCCATCTGCTCTGGATACATATACGAGATGGCATAGATCACATGCGGGCCGGACGATTTCTGCATCTTGATCTGCTTGGGCCGGACGTGTGGCGTGATGTGCAAAATAAAGCCATTGCGAGCGGTGAGCAGTCGGGACGGTTGTGGCAGCTGGGGCGGCTTGTCTCGCATATCTTTAATGCCCCACCTCTTTCTCAAAGGGTTCCTCTGCTTCCTCAGCCTGATCCAGCAAATAGCTCAACTCACGAAAGGCTTCGTTCACATGATGCGCAACGGCCAGCAGCGAACCGTAGGCGTCTTCGTCCGGGTCATACTGTTTGAGATGGTCATTGATCATACGCAGGAGGTCGCGCATCTGCTCTTCCGCACTCCAAAGATGCTCGCACGAAGCCATGACGTCCTCCTTTCAGGGCTCTGTAGCGTGGGTATTCTAGCTGACAAGCGTGATCCCGCCTAGAGCCTGTCAGAGAGGCGACCCAGATTGCAGACTGCGGCAAAGCTGGATATGCATAGAGAAACAGCATAGCGAAACTGGAGGGCACCGTGCGAAAATGGTATTGGCGGCTGAGCGGGCTGGGCCTTGGTCTGGGACTCTCGGTGCTGGCACAGGCCGAGGGATCGGATCGGATGACTCGGGGTCTGGGCTATGAAGAAAGGATGAGCTGGAGTGAGGCGATCTCTGAGTACACCACGCTGCTCACGGAAGAGCCCGAGCACGTCGAGGCGCGCTACCGTCTGGGCGTCGTGTATGAGAAGCTGGGCGCCATTGACACGTCCCTGAACTGGCACCGGGAGGTCTTGAAGCGCACGCCCGACCACGGCGGAGCACGAACCGCCCTGGCCGGCTACTATGTGAAGCGCGGGGCCGAGTTGCGCCGCAACAATAAGCCGGCTGAGGCTGCCCGGGCGTTTCAGCAAGCCCTGCAATACAGTCAGGACTCGGCCTCGGTCCATTTTGAGCTGGGTCAGGAGTTGGCCAAGATGGGTCAGCAGGACGAGGCCATTGAGGCCTACAGAACAGCTATTCGGCTTGAGCCGGGCATGAGCGCGGCCCACAATCAACTGGCCAAGGTATACACCGAGAAGGGGCTGTATCAAGAGGCCCGGCACGAGTATGAAGAGGTCGTCCGCCTGAATCCGGACGATCCGGAAGCCCATCATGGCCTGGGTGTGGTGTATAGCGAACTTGGCCAACACGACGAGGCAATCGCCACCCTGGAGAAATCGTGGAAGGGCTATCTGAAGCTCGGACGCCGCGATCTGGCCCGCCCGGCGTTCGATCTGCAGAAAAAGCTGATGGCCGAAAAATTGGCCGAGCAATAAGTGCGGCTAAGACAACCACGATTCTCCACGAGCGGTACTACGACCCCAGAACGGGCAACAGCACCCGGCACAGCCGGGCAATCGTCTGGGCGGCGGTGGTCCGGCTCCGTCCCAGGGCGAACAGGACGGGCAGCGAACCGGGCTGGGTCAGCATCAGCGAGGCGGCCTTGAGAGGCCGGATATCGCCTTCAGGCGTGGTCAGCCCCGTGAGAGCGGGTAAGGACATACCGAGCGGATCGAGAATAACCCGCAGAGGCAGGAAGGGAAGCCCCCGAGCTTGGGCAAACGCGGCGTGTACACCGCTCTCCATCTCCACCGCAATCGCCTGGGTGAGTCGGCCGTAGTGGGCTTTCTCCTGGCTGCTGAGCAACACCCGCGGACTGCTGAACAGCGGTCCGTCCGCCACACCGATTCCGGCCTGTTCCGCACCGGTACGCGCCTGTTTCAAAAAACCAGGGTGGGTCGGAAAACGCTTGAGTTGCGTCGGGGAGTCGGCCGCAGACACCCGAACATCGGGTGCCAGCACGAGCTGACCCGACACCAGATCCGCCCGCAGAGCGCCGGCGCAGCCGACGGACACCACGGCCGACAGAGGCATGTCCTGGAACCGCTCAAGCGCAGACCGTGTTCGGCGCGGGCCGATCCCGCCGGTCATAACCACGACTTCCCGCCGCCCCGCCATTCCCCGCCACACCCGTTTGTCTTCGCGCCTGGACTGGCGCAGAACGGCGCGCACCGCAGCACTCTCCCAGGACAGGGCGGTAAAGACGGCCAGGGGAAGAGCGGTGTCCATCAATAGAGTCTCAGAGATAAGCGTACGCTCAATACGATGCCGCTAGGTATCCCGCCAGCCGACCCGCCTGCCGGTCCAATAGCGCAGGGCTGAATCGACCGTCATCGCCCCGTATACGCTTCCCGCCAGCGGTAGCGTCCACACCCAGCGGCGGGGCAGCTCAAAGAAACGCACGGCCGGCCAGTAGACGATGGCGCTCAGGCCTAGGGCTGCGCCACCCTCCAGGCTGAGCAAGAGCGCTATCACACCTGCTCCCCCCAGGGCCATGGCCAGCCCGACCACGCACCACACCGGGGGCAGCACGAAGAGCAGTCCCAAGCCGACCAGGGTGCCCAAGAGACGCAGGGCCGAGTAATTCAGCTCGGTAAAGGCGGTCCGGCGTACCATCGTCCAGACCGGACTCAGCCCATCGTAGACGCGCAGGCTGCTGACCTCGGTCCGACTCAGGCTCAAGCGCACCGCCGAGGACACGCGTTTGACCCGCCGAGCCAGATTCAGGTCGTCGATTATGTCGCCCTTGAGACTGGCGAAACCACCGATTTTTTCCAAGCCCGCAGCCGCCAGCAAGACACACCCGCCTGCAGCAGCCGCAACCCGGCGGCGGGGATTATTCACCCAGCGCATGGGATACAACAGGCTGAAGAAAAAGACAAAAGGCGGAATCAGCAGACACTCGGCACCAGACACACACCGCAAACGGGCCATACGGCTGTTAAGGGCCAGCTGTTTCCGCTCGCTCTCTGCGACCAGCCGCCAGACAGAACGCGGCGCGTGCCGGATATCGGCATCGGTCAACAACACATACTGGGGACGCGGCAGGCTGTCTCGCTGCCGGGGATGGACGATTCCGGGACTGGCGAGACCACAGGCGGCCGCAGCCTGCTCAAGCGCCCAGACTTTGCCGACCCAACCGGGCGGGAGTGGAGCGCCGGGCAGGATGATCAGCCGGTGAGAGGCGCTCAGCCGCTGACCGGTCTGGCGGGCGATCTGGCCGCTGGCGTCGTGCGAGCGATCATCAACGAGCACAACCGTCAGCTGACCGGGGTAGTCCTGTTGCAGCAGGGCAGGCAGGGTGTGGGGTAAGACCTCGGCTTCATTCCGAGCCGGCACCAGCACATAAACGGACGGCCAACGGCCCGCCGGTCCGGCCTCAAAATCGATCGGCTCATCCTCGCCGACCGGCCGAAAATCCCAGGCTCGGGCGGGATGGAGGAGAATACCGAGCCATACCAGCACCGACGCAGCACCCAGCACAAGGAGCATATCCACAGCGTGACCCCTAGGTCCGAATCCCTGTTTTGATATACCCGAACTGTCGAAACCAGGACACCGCTTTGCGCAGCGCCTCACGGACCGGAGTTTGTGGCAGACCTAGCTCCCGGACAGCCTTGGTGGTATCAAAAAACATCTTTTTCTTACTCAATTTTACCCCGACCGGCGGAATCGAGGGCTCGCGACCGGGAATAAGACGCGCCAGCGCTGCATCTCCGTAGGCCGCTCCGAGGGCCAAGGCATACGGGACCTTGAATCTGGGCACGGCTTGACCGGTCAGCTCGGACAGCAGCCCAAAGAGCTGCTGGAGCGTCAGATTCTCGTGGCCCAGAATATACTTTTCGCCAATCTGGCCTTTCTGAGCCGCCAACAGATGACCTCGTGCAACGTCTTCGACATCGACGAGGTTGAGACCGGTATCGACATAGCCCGGCATGCGACCGTTCACAAAATCGACAATCATTTGTCCGGTTGGGGTGGGTTTGAGGTCGCCAATACCGACCGGCGTACTCGGATTGACGACCACCACCGGAATTCCCCGGCGGGCGTAGGTGAGTGCGACTTGCTCGGCCAGAAATTTGCTGCGCTTATAGTGGCCAAGCATATCGCTCACAGACACTGGCGTATCTTCCCGGCCCAGACTGCCATCTCCGGTACAGCCCAGGGTCGCCACCGAACTAGTATGGACGATTCTCTCCACGCCAAGGGCCTCAGCCGCTCGCAGAACGTTTTCGGTTCCGGTCACATTGCTCTCATACATGTCTCGGCGACGGCGTACCCACAGCTTATAGAGCGCTGCCACGTGGTATACCTGGGCGCAGCCGGCCATCGCCCGCCGGACCGACTCGAGGTCACGCAGGTCACCGACAACGATCTCGAGTGGCAAATCGGCTAGCAGACGGCGGTCAGCCTGGGGCCGGACCAGCGCCTGTACTTCGTGTCCAGCCTGGACCAAGGCGCGGGCGACAATGCCGCCCACAAAACCGGTCGCGCCGGTTACCAACACCCGCATAGCCCCCTCCCCTAGAGGGCTTCGAGCGGAGAGTCAAGAGGCATGGGGGTTACCGGGCGAGCGCGGCAATACACCGCTCTCGGATCTTCCAGATATCCTCGAAGCTGAAGCGCCGCGCCGAGGCGTCAGTCGCTCTCCAAGCCCGCAAGAACTGCTGATGCCAGGAAATCTTGAAGTGGCCAATCTGTTCGGGAAGGATGCCCACTTCTGTGACAAAGTCCGGCACGGACCGAGCAGATGGCAGTCCGGCACGGGTGACGTCAATGCGGTGGCGGGCGTAGCGCAGATAACAGTGGGCTTCGGGAATACTGTCCAGACCATAGCGGTCCAACACCGGTCCGACACCGGGGGTATTGGCCTCGGTCATGTGGTAGATGCCAAGGGTCAGAGCAAGCGCGAGCCCGTGCTCTCGGGCGAGCTGGGCCAACAGGGCGTGCTTGGTACTGCACGTGCCCCGTCCCTCGTCCAGCACCAGACGATAGTTAGCCCGATCAGAATTCCGGCCGTACGGGAGGTGATACACATAGCGGGCGGCATCACGGTAGGTATGGACGCCTAGAGCCGCAAACCTCCGAGAGATGTCTCCGGCACGTTGAAGCGAGGCACGAGGTAAGACCTGCCACGACTGCATAGTCCATTCTCCTCCGTTTATGAGCGATCAGGTAGGGCGTTTTCGTGTTTCTGTCTCAGCCCCCAACTTTCTCAGTTTCTGGGCTAGGTTCAACATATATTTTTTGGTATTGGAAAGCGACGACTCAACCCGAAGGAGGAAGCCCATGGCTAATGTGATGAACGTGTCCGACGAAAATTTTAATGCCGAAGTCTTGCAATCCGAGCTGCCGGTTCTGCTCGATCTGTGGGCGCCCTGGTGCGGGCCGTGCAAAGCCATTGCGCCGACCGTCGAAGCTCTGGCCGGTGAGTACGACGGGCAGCTCAAAGTCGTCAAGCTGAATGTGGACGACAACCCAAAAACCCCGGCCAACTATAACGTCCGGGGCATCCCCAATCTGATCCTGTTCAAAGGCGGAGAGGTCCAGGAGCAGATTGTCGGAGCCGTCCCTCGGGCCAAACTCGAAGCGGCGATCAAAAATCTCATCTGATCAAAAGATCGCTCGCCTGGTACTCACATTGAGTGCCAGGCCCATCACAAGCATGACCGTCAACAGCGATGACCCGCCATAGCTGACCAGGGGCAGCGGAATGCCGACCACCGGCAAGACCCCGATATTCATACCGATATTGAACAAGGTCGGCCAAAACACGAGCGCCGCCGCTCCAACCGCGAGCAAAGCGCCAAACCGCTCTCGAGCCCGCCAGGCGATAACCAGCAGCCGTGTCAATATCAGTCCGTACAGGACCAACAGGCCGGCTGCTCCGACAAAGCCCCACTCCTCGGCAAACACGGCAAACACAAAATCGGTATGGGTCTCGGGCAGAAAGTCGAGCCGACTCTGGGTACTCTGCAAAAAGCCTTTGCCCCACAACATGCCCGAGCCGACCGAAATCTTGGACTGCACCACATGGTAGCCCGTCCCCAGCGGATCACGGCCCGGATCGAGAAACGACAGAACCCGCTCTTTCTGGTACGGCGCCATCACGAAGAACCACAGGAGCGACAGGACACCGCCCGAGATCACACCCAGGAGCGCGAACGAGCCCCAGCGCAGGCCGGCGGCAAAAGTCAGGCAGACGAACAGCAGACCGAACGATGCAGCCGTGCCGAGGTTGGGCTGGAGTAAGACCAACACGGCCGGGATAAGCACCAGAACAGTGGGATAGACCAGATCCAGCAGACCGTAGCCGTCCTGCGGCGTATAGCGGTGGAAAAACCGGGCGAGGACCAGCAACAGGCTGATCTTGGCGAACTCGGACGGCTGAAGAGAGAGCGGACCAAACACGATCCAGCGTCGCGCCCCACCCCCGACAGAACCGATCAACGGAACGAGTAGCAGCAGGAGGAAGGTGCACAGATACAGGGGATAGGCCCAGTTCTCGAAGCGGTGATAGTCAATCCCGAAGGCCAGCGCCATGCCAAGACTGCCTAGCCCGATCCAGATCAACTGACGGACGAGGGTCGGGTTGAGCTGCGGCCCGCCGGTATAGGTAGCGCTGTAGACAGCCAGCACGCCAACACCGAGCAGCGTCAGCGTCAACAGGAACAGCGGCCACTCAAAATGGGTGATCAGCCGCCGGTCGAACACCTGCCTCCTCCTTCCGCTGTCGGACCAAGGAGAAATAGGCCGCGAGGACTTTCTGCACCACGGGTGCGGCGACCCTCCCTCCTCCGTGGGCGGTGTGTTCGAGCAGGCAGGCTACTGCTATTTTGGGCACGTCAGCAGGCGCGAAGGCGACAAACCAGGCGTGGTCCCGAAGGTGGCGGGCGACCTGTTGACTACTCCCGCCACGCCCGCTGATGACCTGGGCTGTCCCCGTTTTTCCAGCCACACGGACATCCGCTACCTGAGCCCGCCTGCCGGTCCCATAGACTTCATGGACAACCTCAATCATCCCTTCGGTAATCACCCGTAAATGCTCGGCGTCTATGCCGGTCCGACTCACCACCTCCGGCGTCTGAGTCTTGACCACCGCTCCATCTGTCGCAATGACCTGTTTGACGACGCGTGGACGGTAGACGGTCCCACCGTTGGCCACAGCTGCGGCAACCGCAGCCATCTGTAACGGCGTTGCGGTGACATACCCCTGTCCGATAACGGCCGAAACGGTCTCGCCCCGATACCACGGTTCACCAATCTGTCTCTGCTTCCAGCCTTGATCTGGAATAATCCCCCCGGCTTCATAGGGAAGGCCGATCCCGAGCGGCTCATCCAGACCAAACAGACGCGCGTAAGTGGCGATCGCCTGAATACCGAGACGGCGGCTGAGCTTATAGAAATAGACATCGCACGACTCGGCCAGCGCTCGACGGAGATCCACGCTGCCGTGTCCGCGTTGTTGCCAGCAACGGACCCGCCGCGCTCCCATCTGCATATAGCCTGGGCAGTAGGCACGCGTGTCGGGGGTGACGACGCCTTCGGCAAGTGCGGCAGCCGCACTAATGATCTTGAAGGTAGATGCCGGTGGATACTGGCCTTGAATCGCCCGGTTTGTCATGGGGTGGAGCGGGTCGTCGCGTAAGGCGCGCCACGCTTTGGCGCTAATCCCAAGAGCAAAAACATGGGGATCGAACGTCGGGGCACTCGCTAGGGCGAGTACCTCACCGTTCGATATGTCTAAAACGACCACCGCGCCGGGTCTGCCACCCAAGGCGTCTTCAGCTTGTTTTTGCAGGTCAATGTCGATGGTGAGGACGAGGCTGTGCCCAGCCTGGCTGGGCAGCTCCTCAATAATAGCCAAATGTTTACCGCTGGCATCGACCTCAATCTGCCGTCCGCCGTTCCGTCCCCGCAGGGCGTCGTCCCATATCTTTTCTATCCCGAATTTCCCGACGATATCGCCACGACGATAGCCAGCCGACTGATCTAACTCACGCTGACTGACCTCACCGACATAGCCCAAGAGATGGGCGGCCAGATTATCCATGTGATAGGCACGCTTGGAACGCGCCTCAATGCTGACCCCGGGGAAATCGTGGTGGGAGAATTCAACCGCTAAAACAGTCGACCAGTCAACGTCCCGCGCCACGACAATTCCCGCATCGACAGGACGACGCGGGTCGGGCAAAAACGGACCCTCGGCTGGTACGACCTGAATACCGGGCAGATGGCGAGCCAGTTCTGATACGGTCTGATCCAGGTCGGGTATATATTCGGGTCTGAATACGACATTGAAAGAGGGCAGGTTATCGACCAGCGTCCGTCCCATGCGGTCATACAGCTTGCCCCGAGGCGCAGGGACACGCTGGAAGCGCAGGCGGTTACGCTCAGACCGCTCCCGGAAGCTCGGCCCCTCCTCAAGCTGGAGAAACCACAAACGAGAGATCAACAGCACCAGCATACCGCACATGACAATGCCCAGCGTGCCCAAGCGAGATGTCGGCGTGTTTGGTGTGCCAAGCAGGAGGGAGGGCCGGGACATCGCACCTTACCTGTCGGGTACCTGGCTGTGGTACAACAGGGTAAAAATAAGCGGGGTCAGCAGCATGGCCAGTGCCATATCCCACATCACAGAACCGAGCACCAGCCTCGGTGTTTCGGAGGCGACCTGTCCCAGCCGGCTGAGGCCAAACAGCGTGAGGGTTTTCAAACCAACCGCCACGGCAACCAGACCCAACACAGACACGGTATTATTCAGCCACAGACGCCGAGAGAGGAGGGCGACAGCCGCAAACACCACGCTCAGGGCACAGGCGTGATCTCCCCCCAGCGTGCCCGAACCGCAGTCGAACAGATAGCCCAGGAAGAAGACGACGGCCGCGCCGCCGACCGAAGGATAGGAAATGCCGATATAGACGCACAGAATTAAGAGCAAATCAGGGGCGAGCAGCAGGCGAGGAAAAACACTGGTCTGCAATACCACAACACCCAAACCAGTCAGCACCAAGATCCCAAGAGGACGGGTGGGAAGCCGAGCTTCACTGCTGGGCGTATTGAGGACCGCCGGTGGTGACCAGAACCTCTTCCAGCTTGGCGAATTCGACATTCAGCCGGACCTCCACATCTTCAAACATCTCTCCACCCATCGTCCCAATCCGGAAGACGCTGCCAAGGGGATGGCCTTTGGGAAATATGCCCTCCTGACCAGAGGCCAGCAACACATCACCGACTCTTACATCGGCTCCCTTCGGCACATATTTGAGTCTTGCCCGTCCATTCCCAGTCCCGACGACGATACCTCGCTCGCGTGTCCGCTGCACGAAGGCGTCAATCCCGCTGCTCGGATCAGAGGCCAGCATAACCCGTGCGGTATGGGCAGTAGTAAAGACGATACGCCCCACTATCCCGGCGGGCATCAACACCGCCGAGTCCTTCCTCATACCATTTTGGGTGCCTTTATCAAGGACAAGACGGTCGGCCCACAGCCCGGGGCTCCGGCCAACGATCCGCGCCGCAACCGTTGGGGCCTCGATGTGAGCCTGGAGGTCGAGCAGACGTTGGAGACGCTGGTTGGCCAAGCCCATTTCGACCAGCTGCTGAACCCGCTGTTCGAGCTCCCCCACCTGTTGCCGGAGTGTATCGTTCTCCCGACGGACGGAGCGGAGATCGAAATACTGATCCCAGACCTGCTCAACACCCTGGCCGACCACCGTCGCGCCAAGCTGGAGCGGAAGCATTGCCTCGAGTAAGAGCGCACCAGCCGGATCTGGCCGAGACGGAGCCCGGGCATTCAGTACGGCTAACCCTGTAGAGATGACTAAAAAGAATCCACACGACAGAACGACCTTGTGCTGACGGAGCCAAGCATACATAGCGAGTCCCTCAGTAGACCGGGTTCTGTGTCTAGCTCTGGCATTGATTAGATAGCAACCTCGCGTAGCAGAGATAATTCATCCAGAGCCTTCCCCGCCCCCTTCACCACCGCAGTTAACGGATCATCAGCCAACGCAACGGGCAAACCGGTTTCCTCACGCAGCAGGATGTCGAGGTTCCGCAGCAAAGCCCCTCCGCCAGCCAAGATAATCCCTTTCTCCACAATATCCGAGGCCAACTCGGGCGGAGTTCGCTCGAGCGCTACTCGGACGGCTTCGACAATTTGGTTGATCGGATCCAACAGACAGTCCCGAATCTCCTCGTCGGACAACTCAACCGATTTGGGGATACCGGCCACCATATCCCGGCCCTTGATCTCCATGGTCTGAATCTCGTCGCTCGGATAGGCCGAACCGATCGTAATCTTGATCAGCTCCGAGGTCCGTTCACCAATCAGGACATTATACTTGCGCTTGATGTACTGGCTGATCGCCTCATCCATTTTGTCGCCACCAACCCGTACCGATCTTGAGAAGACCACCCCCGCCAGGGCAATGACCGCCACCTCTGTGGTTCCCCCCCCAATATCCACAATCATATTCCCAACCGGCTCCGACACCGGCAAGCCCGCCCCAATCGCCGCGGCCATGGGCTCTTCCATCAGATAGACCTCGCGCGCCCCGGCCGATTCGGCCGACTCCTTGACCGCCCGTTTCTCGACCTCGGTGATACCGTTGGGCACACAGATGACAATGCGGGGCCGCACCCAGGGTCGATTATGGACCTTCTGAATAAAATAGCGGAGCATCGCCTCGGTTGTTTCAAAATCGGCGATCACACCGTCCTTAAGCGGTCGAATGGCAACGATGTGGCCCGGGGTACGGCCCAACATCTTTTTGGCCTCAAGGCCGACGGCGAGAACCCGACGAGAGCCACGGGAGTCTTTTTGCACAGCAACGACCGAAGACTCATTACACACGATCCCCTGTCCCCTGACGTAGATCAGGGTATTGGCCGTTCCCAGGTCAATCGCCAAGTCGTCGGACAGCCACCCCCACAAGGAATTAAGAACCATGTTTTATTTCCTTAGTACGATGGACTTCCATAGAGCGGGGAGTCCACATGCAGAGTACTATCAAAATTGCTTGGCGAGAGCAAGTCCGCCTCACATAAGGCTTTTTTCTGCAAGAAGGCTTTTCAGAGCCCGGCTCGTCAGACCGATACGCTCGGCTGCGCATAGACAAATCATAACGCCGTATTATATGTAGAATATCCAGGACACAAAGGAGACAAACGGGAATGCTGGATTTCATGCGACGCCGGACCCGTTCGATCGGGGTTAAAATCCTGTTCGGGATCATTGCCCTCGTTTTCATCTTTTGGGGAGTCGGAGGCCAGAATGAGGGGCAGGCCATCGACGCGGTCGCTACGGTCGATGATCGCCCGATATCGGCCCGAGACTTTCAGCGCGCCTACGAAAATGTCCAAGCCACCTACCGCAATATCTATAAGGAGAACTGGAACCCGGAGTTGATCCAGACCCTGAACCTCAAAGACCAGACCCTCGAGCAGCTGATTGACATGCGACTCATGGCGGCCGAGGCGCGTCGGATCGGGATGACGGTCAGCGACGACGAGGTCCGCACCTCGATTGCCGAGCTGCCGGCCTTTCAGGCTTACGGCTCATTCAGCCCTGAGCGCTACCGACGAGTGTTGCGCTCGTTTCGCATGACCCCCCGCGAGTTTGAAGACGACCAGCGGACCCAGCTGCTGACCGCAAAGTTCCGAGACTTTATTCTTGGTACGGTCGAGGTCTCGGACAGCGAACTGTGGGACGTCTTCGCCTCACGCCAGGACACGGTCAATCTGCGGTTCGTCAAAATCGCCTCGGCCACGCTGCTTGACGAGGTGGCGGTCGAGGCGGATGCCCTCCAGACGTATTACGAAACGCACCGAGAGTCTTTTCGCCAACCGGAGCGGGTGCGCTTTTCGTATGTCGCGTACCCGGCCGAGCACTTTGCGCCGGATGATGCGGTGTCGGACCAAGATATCGAGGCCGTGTATCAGCGGGACAGGGACAGCCGCTTCACCACGCCGGAACGGATCAGGGCACGGCATATCTTGTTACGCCTTGAGCCAGACGCGAGCGAAGCAGACAAGGACGTGGCCCGGATAGCGGCCGTCGCGCTGTTGGAACAGATCCGAGATGGCGCGGACTTCGCCACCCTGGCTCAGGAGCACTCCGAGGATACGGCCACTGGCGCCAAGGGCGGCGACCTGGGCTTCTTCAGCCGTGGTGCGATGGTCAAACCGTTTGAGGACACGGCGTTTGAACTCTCAGTTGGTGAGGTCAGCGAGCCGGTCGAAACCCAGTTTGGTCTCCACCTGATCCAGCTGGAGGACAGACAGTCCGCCCAACCGCGCCCGCCCGACGAAGTGCGCGAGGAGATCGAGGAGGAGCTCACCAGGCAGCGCGCTCAGGAGCGCGCCCGGCAAGCCGCTCAGGAAGATCACCAGCAGTTTGGAGTACGCGCTACGCTGACCGAGCTGGCCGAAGCCCGTGGGCTGGAGGTGGTCGGAAGCCCGCTGGTCAGCCGGGACGAGACGCTGCCCGACCTGGGCCGTCAACCCCAGCTCCTGCAAGCCGCCTTTAGCACCGGACTCGACCAACTCAGCACACCCGTCGAGATAGGCGAAACGAGCTATCTCGTCCTGCCCCACGAGCGGCGGCCGTCACAAATTTCAGACTTTGGCGAGGTGCGAGACGAGGTCGAGGTCCGCTACAAGGCCGAACAGGCCGAAGCCCTGGCCAGACACAAAGCCGAGGACTGGGTGGCACGTGCCACCCAGGACAAGTCCCTGGACCCGCTGGCCGAAGAAGAGGCCCTGGAAATAGAGGAGACCGGAGAATTCACCCGTCAGGGGACGTATATTCCCAAGATCGGCAGCCTCCCCGCCCTGAAAAAGGCGGCCTTCCGGCTGACTGAGGAAAAGCCGATCGTGCCCGCCGTTTACGTGTGGGGCGGCAACGCGTTTGTGGCCCAGCTCGTCGAATACCACCCTGCCAGTGCGGCAGAGTTCGAGCAAGAAAAAGACAGCCTGCGTCAAGAACTCACCGACCGTAAGCGGGTCGAGGCGGGTCAGGCTTTTCTGCGCCATCTGAAAAAACACGCCACCATCGAGATGAACCAGGCGGCCCTGCTCCGCCTCTCCTCATAGACAAACTCCGAGTGATTTCCCGTTCCGCTCTGCCAAAGGAGGTCTCCCATGCCCCTGTTACAGCCCGGCGACAGCGCCCCAGGTTTTAGCGTCCCGACCCACCGCGGCGAGGAACTCAGCCTGGCCAGCCTGCATGGCAAAAAGGTCTTGTTGTGGTTCTATCCCAAGGCCGACACACCCGGGTGAACCATCGAGGGTCGCGGGTTCCGCGACCAGCACGCGATGTTTCAGGAGCAAAACGTCGAGGTCCTGGGGGTAAGCTTTGACAGCGTGGCCGACAATGCCGCCTTTGCCCAGAAGTTCGACTTTCCGTTCCTGCTGTTGTGCGATACCGAACGCGAACTGGGTCTAGCCTACGGCGCGTGTGAGAACGCCACAGCCGGCTATGCCAAACGGATCAGCTATCTGATTGACGAGGCGGGACAGGTTGAGCGCGTCTACGCCAGCGTGCAGGCCGGCTCGCACCCGGCCGAAGTCCTGGCCGATTTGATTTCATAGCAGCCTGGCGGGGCATAGAGCGGTGTTGGCTACGGGGACGAGGCAAGGGAACAAGAACTCTGGACAGATGATTCCTCCCTACCTCTCCCGCGCCGCCTGTAAGGCGGCTTCATACACCACCTTGAGCGGCACGTTCTGTTCGCGGGCGCAGCGTTTACAGTCCTCATATTCGGGAGCGACATGGATACGCCCATCCGGTTGATGGGCCAGCTTGATACCGACTTTGCCGTAGGGTGTCTCAAGCGCCCGGTGTTCACGTCGCAGAGCCAGGCGCTCGACCGGATAAACACGAATGCCCAGGGTTGAGGTCTCGGCAAACAGCAGGCCGCTCAGGCGTTCCCGATCCGTCGCTTCACACAGCACCCAGACCAGAACCCCGGGACGATTCTTCTTCATGTGAATCGGACATAAAAAGACATCGCGCGCCCCGGCCTCGAGCGCACGCTCCATGACATGCTCGTAGAACTCGGGGTTGAGATCGTCGATATTTGTTTCCAAGACCAGGAGTTGGTCGGTCCGGGGCGGCTCTTGGCTGTGGCCGAGGATCACCCGCAGCAGATTCGGACGGTCGCTCAGCTCCCGTTCCCCCGCCCCATAGCCGACAGCCTCAATCTGCACGGCGGGTACGCTCCCGGGCTGAGCGACCGCAGCCAGAATCGCCGCCCCGGTCGGTGTCACCAGCTCACTCTGGCCGTCGGCCACACACACCGGGAAGCCCTTGAGGAGTTCCAGTGTGGCCGGCCCGGGCACGGGCAGGATACCGTGTCGCGACGACACCACCCCGCTGCCCAGCGGCAGCGGCGAGACGTACACCCGCTCGACGTCCAGCGTGTGCAGACAGAAGGCGGTGCCGACAATATCGACAATGGAATCAACCGCCCCGACTTCATGAAAGTGTACGTCTTCGGGGGGAACGCCGTGGATGTGGCCCTCGGCCCGGGCCAGAACCTGAAAAATACGCAGTGCCGTCTCTTTGACCTGGGGGATCAGTGCGCTCGCCCGGAGCATGTCGGCAATAGATCGGGCACTGCGTTCGACCTGTGGTTCATGGACCTCAACCTCGAATTTCGCTGCCTGAATACCGCTGCGCTGACGGATGGTCTGCCGGAGCCGATAGCCGCTCAGCTCGAGCCCGTTCAGCTCGTGGCGGAGGGCGTCAAGCGACACGCCGAGTTGGAGAAAGGCACCGAGCGTCATATCACCGCTGATCCCGGAAAAGGCGTCAAAATAGGCAATTTTCATGGTGTTGGTTCATAGCCGGCATCCCGCCGTGCATCGCCAGCCGTCTCGGACCGAGCGGGACGCTGCCCCGGTTCGGTCGAGGAGACATTTTGCACCGCCACCAGGTAGAGGGTCTGCGAGGTGCGCTCTAGCGTGAAGCGGACGCGCTGGCCGGGCACGCAGGCATCAGCCAGGGCCGGGGCTCGGAGGGCGAAGCTACTCGTTTTTGCCGGGAAAAAATCGGGGATTGCTTCGTGCGCAATCACCACCCGCTGATCGTGGCGGACAACCTGTTTCACCTCTCCATAGCCGACAAACACGTCGGGCGGAGGCGGGGGCTGGCAGGCCAAGCCGACAAGCAGGAACAAAAGCGGAGCCAAACGCCGGACGCTCTGCAGACCCGAGGCGCTCCGGCGCTCTCCCAGTATGGGGCGGAATCCCATCTTCAGGATTATTGCAGAGCGGAAAACTCGGTCGGAGATAAGATCTTATTGGTCTGGCTGAGAATAACACCCCGCAGGCGTTTACCGACCTCGGCCCGCCGCGGGTCGCGCGCCCATTTGGCCCACTTCTCCTGGCGTTCGTTCAGATCCTGATAGGCCCACAGGTGGCACACCTCGTTGAGCTGACCGACCTCGGTATACCAGAATCCGACCGGCTTGAGTCCGTGCTCAGCGACGCCGGGCAGAATCATGGTCTTGGCCACTTCCAGATATTCCGGCAGCCCGCCAAAGGCAAGCTGATAGGTCCGCAGTTCATAGATCATGTTGATTCCTCCTTCTCCGCCTCGGAATCCCCGCTCACAAGTCGGCGCGATTATCGGCTGAAAGAAAGGTGCTTGTCAAATACAGGCCGCACAACAAAAAGAGCAGCCCAAGGGCTGCCCCGCGTGACACACGAACTCGGGCTTGGCTCAGGCCAGAGCCTCCTTGGCCAGGGCGTCCAGCTCGGCCAGGGCGGCGGCTTCCCCATTGTCGCACTCCTGCATCCAGATGGTGACATGATCGACGCCCGCGTCCTGGAGTTCGGCCAGTTCCTGGCGGGTACGGTATTTGCCGGGAAAACCAAAAGCCAGGACCTGGATCGACTTGGGATCGCGGCCCGCCTGCTCGGCCATCTCATTCAGGCGCTGACGGCCGGCCTTGATGTCTTCGAGCGGAGACAGGACCGGCATCCAGCCGTCGCCCCACTCGACCACCCGCTTGAACACATACTTCGACGAGCCGCCCATGTATACCGGCGGGTGCGGTTTCCGGACCGGCTTGGGGAAAGACCGCACGGCCGGAAAATCGTAGAACTTGCCGTGATACTCGGCTTCGTCCTGAGTCCACAGTTCTTTCATGGCCAGGACGCCGTCCTTGGTCTGACCCCAGCGATGATCAAAATCCCCGCCCATGATTTCGGTTTCTTCCCTGAGCCAGCCGGCACCGATCCCCAGAATGAAACGGCCGCCCGACAGTTTGTCCAGGGTCGCCACTTCTTTGGCCAGCATCAACGGGTTGCGCTCCGGAATGAGGCAAATACCGGTTCCCAACTCGATTGTGCTGGTGACCGCCGAGGCTCTGGCCAGAGCCACAAAGGGGTCCAGAATACGGCCGTACTCGTCCGGAATAATCCCGTCCTCCGCACCCGGATAGGGCGAGGTGGTCTGAATCGGAATGATCGGATGCTCGGGCACCCAGTACGAGGCAAAGCCCAACTCCTCAGTCCGCTTGGCCACAATCGCCGGATCAACAGAACGATCAATGGCAAACTCAAAGATGCCTATCTTCATAACGGCCTCCTTTACACGTTCGGGTTGCTGGTGCCGATGTCATAGCAGACCCAGCCCTCTACCGGCTAGAGCCAGGCCGCACAGCCCGCCAATCAACGTCAAGCCCATCCCTGCCCACCCCCACTCAAACGGATAGGGATCGTCCAGGCGGGGACCGCTGATCCCTGGGATGCTTGGCAAATCGCCGTCCCCTCCACCAACCTTCAGCTGGGCTTTCATGCCTTTTTCCATGTGGTGGGGCACGTCACAGTGGACCAGATACGTCTTGCTCCCCGGCGGAACAATAAAGCTGGCGGTTTTCTGGCCTTTTGCCGCCACCTCCAGGGTAAACATTCCCTGGTCATACAGATAGCGGGGCAGGCCGTGGAGCATCCACTGGTGGCGGACCTCATCGGTATTGATCAGGCTGACGGTCAGTCGGGTGCATGGCTCGACCGTCCACTCCCGCTGGTCATAGGTGAACATCGTACCCGTAAAATCCCGGGCAAATTCCCTGCCGGCGCTGACGCGAATGTGGTGTTCACCCGCGATACGGGGACAGCCACGGGGCAGCTCATCGGTATTCTCGTTCATGACCATGCCGGAGGCGTCCAGGCGCATGGCGTGGTGGGCATGCATCTGGTGCTCCGAGTGAGATGGCGCATCCATCCCGGAGCCGGTATGAGGCTGGTGGTCGGCATGGGGAGTCGCATCCATCTGGTGGTCGGCGTGGGACTGAGGCGCCTGGGCCGGCGATGTGGTTTCTTGACTCACCGCCAGCGCCGGCAACATGCACGCCACAAACACGGTCAGGAAAAAGAGCCCCATCGGCTAGCCTCCCCGTGGACGCCGAAAGACAGCGCGCAGCCCAGCCGCCACGCCGCCGAGCAGGAGTCCGCCCACCAGCCCGAGCAGCGCCGCGCGGATCCAGCCCAGGCGCTGGTCGCCGGCCTGGCCGAGCAAACCCGAGCCGTCGAGAGCACCCCAAATCGGGATGTTCTTCTGGTAGTAGGCCGGGCTGAAGAACGGTGTCCAGTCCATGCCCTGTGTCTTTGGCCACCCGGATTCGGTCAGGAAGGATTCGTACACGATCGCGCTGATATTGCCGCCCGGATTGATGCCGTTTGTGGTTATGCCCTTCTCCCTATGGTCGTGCAATAACCACACGCCCGGCCCATAGTTGTGGAGCCCGTCATTGACCGTCCGCAGGTGGAGGTCGAGCCGCTGGGCGGGACCCAGCCAGACAACATCGCGGGTAATCTGGGCGGCCGGATTATGCTCGACACCGTCGTAGTGGGTAATCCGCACCTTGTGGCCGTGGGTATGCAGCGCGATCCCCTCGGCTCCCCCGTTCAGCACACGCAGTTTCACGTCCTGGTCGGGCCTGACGACGACCAGCGACTCCCGCATGGTGTACGGAAACGAGCGACCGTTGAGGACAAAATAATCGGGCGTCTGATCGGTAATATCGTAACGACGGTTGGTCGCCTCGGCCACCAACCGAGGATCGTTGGCCGTTTGAATCAGCTCGTGCAGGCTGCGGTCCAGATCCTGATAGTGGAGATCGTACTCGCGGTCATAGGTCTGGCGAACAGCACGCGAAGGGAAACGCACCTGCCCGGCGCCCGGATTGAGGGTCTGGAGCCAGTTGTCGGGACGATTTTCTTCAACCACAAACATGCCCTGCAGGCCCATCAAAATATGGACGTTGGGTTGCACGTGACAGTGATAGAACATAGTCCCGGTCTGGCGCGGGGTCAGATCATAGGTCCGGCTCTGGCCCGGCAGCACCGGCAGTTCACTGGCGATAGGCACGCCGTCATTCCCCTCTCCAGCGCTGTCCACGAAGGGGTGGTCAACCCCGTGGAGATGAATCGTATGGGGCAGATAATGGGTGTTTTCCAGGGTCAGCCGCAGGCGGTCGCCCTGTTCCACCCGGATGACCGGGGCCGGGGCGCGCAGGCTGGGATGGGCCACATCCGTGTCAAAGTTTTCGGTCGCCATGCCGCGTGTCTTGGGGGCGAAGACCCACAGTCCGGGCTGCACGCCGGGAGCGATGGCATAGCGCGGAAAGGGCCCTGGCACATCCGGCGAACGGCCGTTGAGTTCGGCCACCTCAAGCCGAACGTGAATCACATCCGGGTCTCCGTCTCCGTCCCGGTCCTCGTCTTTGACTACCGTCGTCGGGGTCAGCCGGGTCTGCATCAGGACTGCCATCGGCACATTATTGGTACCTCTGACAAAGGCGGCCACCTCGGCCGGATTGTCCGGCTCACACACCAGCGACTCCTCAACCGTCACGCCGGCCACAACCTGTTGCGGACGCCAGTCTGGGCGGGGGTTGGGACAGAAGGGCTCAACCGGGCCGAGAGCTACGTCTGTGGTGTCCGGCGGACGCCGATAGGAGGATTCTCCGAAAGAAGCATACAGCCAGTCTTGAACAGTCTGGGGTAACCAGGAGCGCGGCAGCACAAAAATCACGCTGCCGAGAAAGACCAGTATCAGAACGGATATCGTCAGGAGGCGAAGCCGAGACATAGCGACTCATATGTACGGGGAGATGACGGCGGAGGAAAGGGGGGGCAGCCTCAGCCTTTCAGCAGCCTGAGCTGCGGCGGCTTCCTCTTATTCAGGAATAAGAAATAGCCGCCCAGCGCGCCAACACACAGGCCACCCAGCGCCACCAGGAGTTGGACCGACCAGCGTCCAACGCGAAACGCAAACGTGATCTGCTGGTGCGGATTCTCCAAGGTTACAACCGCCGCGTAGCGGCCCGGCGTATTAAAGGTGAGTTCGGCGTTCAGCACTCCGTTCAGATATGTCTGAGCCGGGATGTGGAGCAGGGTACGGGGCTCGGCCGTGGAGTCGGTTTCCACCACCCGCAGGCTTGCCGGACGTTTGCGGACGACCTCGTCAATCAGATCAAACACAAGGATGGTGCTGCCGACCTGGGGCAGGCGGGTACAGAACTCCTGGCTCGGACTGAACTCGGGTTGATAGGCAACAAAATGAATCAGCGACGGACCGGCCCGCTCAACACAGGAGTCCTGCTCAATCCCGACCCCACCGTGCGCCCACAGCGGAAACGGCATGAACAGCGCGGTGGCCAGCCAGACGAGCGACAAGACGATGCCGACCCGCCCCAGCATACACCGCCTCTCCGCCCAAGAACCTATGGCAGATACTGAGGGGTGAAGCGGGTGGGGATCACGCTTGAACGGACCGTGACCAACTCCTGCTCGCCGGTCGCATTCTCAAACTGGATCACTCCGGCGATATACTGCTGTGGGGCGCTGAGCGGAATCAGGCGTTCGACCCCGAATATGGTGCTCGAAATACTGAGCTTCAGGTCTTGGCTTTCGCCCGGTCCGATTGGCACATTAGGGGCGACATCGAGCGGGCCGACAAATTCGCGCGGGCCGGCGGCCACCTGTTCTTGTTCGCCGCCGTTGACGAAGCTGGCCATCGCCATCGTATATTTCTTCAGCCTGATCGGGCTGTCGGCAACGTTGGTGACCCGGACATCCATCTCCAGCGTCTCAGTCCCCTCGTCGAACGTCGCCCCGCTGGCCCGCACTTCGGCCATTTTCGGTCCCGACGAGATGAACGCCGGCGTGAACCAGTCGGTCTGTTGGGGCCATCTGACCGGATAGCTGGTCGCGGCATACGTCCAGCCCACCACCAGCATGATGAGTGCGACCCCGGCAATCACATTCATCCACATATGGTCGCGCGGCGTGATCAGCCCCAAGTCGGGCGCGTCATCGTTGGGCGGAATCTGGAGGGTCACCGCCAGATTGGTGACCGTCCGTTTGTTCAGGGTCCAGTAGAACATCCAGACCAGCCCCAGCCCAAAGCCGAGAAACGACCACCAGACGACAAAGCTGCCGCCGTAGCTCCCCAGCTCGATGGTCTCGCCGCTCAGCAGGGTGACCGGAAATTCGAGCGGTGTGGGGCTGGGCTCCACGCTGACCCATTCGGCCGGACCGATGAGGGTCCCTGTTCCGTGGATGGCAATACCCGGATGCACATGCCAATCGCCGGGTTCCTTGCCGATGATCACCATGCGGAACTCGTAGATCCCGCCCTTTTCGACAAAGAATGAGCCGATCGAGGCTTCGCCGTTGACCGTCCGCTCCTTGAGCATGAACACCGGTCCGGGAACCACCGGGATGATGGAGGCGATCTCCGGGGTGTAGAGGGTGTGCGGCCAGGTCTCCAGGATCTTGACCCTACCGGTGATGGTGACCGGATCGCCGACCTGGATTTCGGTCGGCGACACCGACACGTCAAAAAATGCGGTGGTGAGATTTTTCAGGAACGGCTCATCCGCAGCCTCACCATGCGCAAACGCCCGAGGAGCACCGATCACAACCGCCCAGCCGACAAGCGCAAGGCTGAGCAAGACCTGTCCGGTCCGCTTAGTCATCGACCAGTCTCCTCTCTATCACCCGCAGGCGCGGCTTTTGCTTAATCCGAATAGTGTCCGGCTCGGTCGGCTCAAACGCCGGGAGCTTGGGGTTACGACTGGCTGGCCACAGCACGATCAGCCAGTAACATGCCAGACCGAGCAGGATGGCGGTCATCACCGGAGGGGCCATCTCGTCCAGGCCCATGCCGTGGGCGTAGCCGAGGGAGGGTGTTGCAAGCAGGATCGCCAGGCTGACCCAGCCGACCGTGCTCCATTGGCTTGTCCTTCGCATAGCGACCTCACAGCGTTTTCAAGTAGCGTCTGATCGGCCAGACCGCCAGATAGCGGCCGATGAACTGGCCGATCCAATAGCCGAAAAAGGCGACTGTGCCGCCAAAGATCAGGGACACATACTGGGTTTCACCCAGAAAGCTGCGCAGCGCGCCACGCTCAATCAGACGCAGGTATTCCGGGGTCTGCGACCGGATATAGGCGATGCCCTGCACGTCGGAGACCGTCACTACATGATCCATGAAATGGGCGGGCTGCAAAAAGGGCGCCAGGGGCACGTAGTTATAGGCCCACACCGCAATAGCCCAGACGTGGGCGCCAACCAGAGAGGTGATGATGAAACTCTTGGTTTTCATCAGGATCCAGTCCATCAGGATGCCGGCCCCGACAATAGAGATCGGCCACACAAAGTTCATGGGGTAGGTCTGGGCGATGTCCCACTGGAAGTAGCGCCCCACCCAGGTCGCCAGGAACATGCAGCACGCGGTGTAGGTCGCGCCGGTCGGGAAGCGCCACGCCACCCACTGGATGTACTGCAGGGCGGACGGAATGATAATCGTGGCAAAAGCGGTGACCACCGGCCACCACTGGGGGTCTTTCCAGTCGGTCCAGAAGTCCCAGTCTCCGGCAAACAGCTGCTTGGTAATGTCCGCCGCTCCGGCAACGACAAAGATGGCCGTGGTCCAGAAGATGAGGTCCCACTTCCAGTCGATCCACTTATACTTTTTTTCAACCAGAGCCTTGAGCTCGAGCCGTTTTTGCCGCTCGGCCTCGGCCGCCAAGTCCGCTACTGGGGCTGATGCGTCTGCCATGCGTGCCGCCTCTCCATGCAGGGTCTGATGAAGCTACTGCGGACTCGGTGATCAGTCGGCAGACACCGGCTGCTCTGCCGGCTGGGACGGGGCGTCGTCCACGGCCTCCTCCTCGTCCTTCTCAATCTCGAACAGATGGACGATGGTTTCTCCCCACACGGCGAACATCCCGGCCGCCAGCCAGCCGTAAATCACAAACGGCCAGTGAAACGGCACCGAGAAGATCTCTTCCGAGATCCACAGGCTGTGGCCCCACTCGTTGGCCGCAACCGCCATGCATTCCAGCGCCGCCGCCGCAATCAGCAGAGCAAACGACCACGGAAACCCCTTGTCCCGGCCATACAGTCTCGGAATGCGGTAGCGCCCGTACAGATAGGTTCCCACGGCCAGAACAACCATCAGCGGGAAAAAGAAATAAAACATCGGAATGTGGGTCGGGGTGAGGGCGGTATCACGCACCATGGTCTGGTGCCACGACCCGTCCCAGTTCGGCCAGAAGCTGGCCGCCATATACACCGACAGGCTGGTCACGCCGACCAGGCTCCACAGGATGGCAACCCGCCGGACCTGTTCAGACCGCGCGACCGGCTGACCCTCCAGTGCCCGACCGGTGCGGATCAACCAGCCCAGCCAGATCCCGGCAAACGCGCCGATAATGAGCAACTCGGCCCAGAACAGCGAGCGGTAGTACAGGGTAAACTCCCAGCTGGCGGAATTCAGTCCGGCCGTGAACATATACCAGTAGTTCCAGAACCACAGAAAAACGTTGGCCGCCATGACCAACCCGCAGCCCCAAAACAACGGCTTCCAGCCAACCGACCAGTCGGTCGGATTGATCGTCGCCGTCTCGCCGGACCCACTCGATGCCGACAGTGCCTGAGCCATGATATTCCTCCTGTCCTTGCTGATGCGTCTGCTAAGGTGTCCGTGTTTTATGCCAACGCCTGACCGTCCTGCCGGGAAACAACCGCATAGCGGATGGCGGAGATGACCACACCCGCGAGCACTCCGCCGATAATCAGCCCCGGCACCATCATCGCCTTATACCACGCCGCAACCTGAATGGGAAAGGCCAGGAGTTGCGGCGTCTGGCCCTCTTCCAGCTCGACCATCACCCGGGCCACATACTCCTTGTCCTTGGCAAACACCACCTCGGTATTCACCACGCCGCGCTCATATATCCGGGGCGGGAGCGACACCACGGCCTGCGGCTGACCCGATTCGGTAGTGGCGATTATTTCCAGTCCCAACGGCACCTCCCGCAGTTGCCCCGGGGTCACATCAACAACCATGAGCGCCCTGCCCGCCCGGGGGACTTCTTCGCAGTACTCGGCGACCGGATCGAACTGGGTCTGATACAGCGTGATATGCAAGAGCGAGGTCCCGATCTCCCGCCGACACGCATCGTCTGGCCCACGGTCCCGATGCGCCTCAGCCCGCATGCCGCTCAGCAACAGGACGGCACCAACCGCCACCAGGACTATCCCAATCCGCCCCGTCTTTGTCGTACCGTTCATCCAGTTGTATCCGCCGCTCAGACTATCGGCTCTCGGCTCGCCAGCAGTTCCGGGCTAAGCCCGGCACGGGTCCTCCTATATGGAACGAAACCCGAGTTGCTGTCAAGCAGCGAAAAAATCTCTGGTATTGCAGCGATTTATGGGCGATAGGGACCGAGCCCGGAGAAAAAGGCCAGGAGCTGCGGATTGAGGTCGGGCCACTCCAGGTGGGAGCCTGTTCCCTCGCAGTACAGGGTCCTCACCCCGCCGGCGCACTCGGGATAGCTGCGACAGCCATCGGTACGGGGTGGACTTGGCGGTTTGCCGCACCGGTTACAGGTCGCCCACCAGTCGGCAAGCTGTTGGCCATAGCCGGGGAAATGCCGGTCCTCGGCGCCATGCATGACCATCACCGACAGCGGAGCCGGGCAGGCAAAGGCGGCCAGATCCTGAGCCGTGAATCCGGCCGCGCTCGGTGCGATTGCGGCCGGGAGGTACTGGATGTGTTCCAGGACGGCCAGGGCGACCGCCACCGTCCCTCCGTCGGAGTGGCCGGTGAAGAAAAGACGGTCCGGGTCCACACACCATTTTTCGGCAATCAGACCGGGCAGCGTACCCAGCTCTTCGATGACATCGAGCGACAGACGGCGGTGACTGGCATAGGCAACAATGAAACCGGCTCGGGTGGCGGCCGTGGTCAGGCCGGTCAAAGACTCGCTGCCGAACCGGTTGAGCCCGGCCGGGGCGTAGACCGTCAGCAGGGGATGGGCGAAGCGCGGGTCGTAGTTGGCCGGGGTGCGGACACTGTAGCGCATACCCGTAGCCGACCGTTCGTCGTCCCATATGCCGGCCAGCCCCGGATGGGTTCCCGGCCCACAGTCGAGGCTTCGCCGTTCATAGGCATGGCTACCGAGTTGGGGAGGGTCGGGCTGGCACGCGCTGGCAAGAAGCCAGACAGCACACCACAGCCAGCGGCCCAGGTCGCGTCGTATGTGCATGCGGGTTCGTCCTCCTTTCTTCCTCGCTTGCCGCGCGAGTCGGTCTTTGTCTATACTGCCCCCGATTCGCACTCGCACCAAGGAGGCGGCTATGCTTTCGGTTTTTTCGGCGCCGAGCCACTACGTTCAGGGGAAAAACGCCACCGCGCAACTGGGCACCGAGATGAAACGGATCGGGCTTGAGGGCCCGGCCCTGATCGTTGCCGGCAAGAGCGCAATTCGGCTGCTATCCGAAGTCTGGCAGCAGCATTTGAGCCAGGCGGGGATTCGTCATGCTGTGCACCAGTTTGGCGGCGAGTGCTCGTATCCAGAGATTGAACAGATCAAGCAGACCGCCCGGGACAACACGAGCGGGGTGGTGATCGGAGCGGGCGGCGGAAAAGTCCTGGATGCCGCGCGGGCGGCGGCCGATGACCTCAACCTACCGGTGGTCAACTGTCCGACCATCGCCTCAAGCGATGCGCCGTGCAGCGCGCTGTCGGTCATTTACACCGAACAGGGCGTTTTTCAGGAATACCGTTTTTACCGCAAGAACCCGGACCTGGTGCTGGTTGATACGCATGTGGTCGCCCAGGCGCCCCCCCGCCTGCTGGTCGCCGGCATGGGTGATGCCCTGGCCACCTGGTTCGAGGCCAAGACCTGTGTCGAGGGCCATATTCAGAATATGCGTGGCGGCGCGTCCACCCGAAGCGCCGAGAAGCTGGCCGAGCTGTGCTACAACATCCTGGTCGAAGACGGGCCGGACGCCCTGCGGGCGGTCGAGAACAATGTCGTCAACCCGGCTCTGGAGCGCCTCGTCGAGGCCAACACCCTGCTGTCCGGCCTGGGCTTTGAATCGTCCGGCCTGGCGGCCGCCCACGCCGTGCATAACGGCCTGACCGAAGCCGCCCAGACCCACCCCTACTACCACGGCGAAAAGGTGGCCTACGGTCTGATGACCCAGCTGGTGATGGAGGGCAAGCCGCGTACGGTGATCGATCCCGTTCTCCACTTCTGCACCCAGGTCGGGCTGCCGATCACCCTGGCCGAGATCGGCCTTTCGGCCGATATGCCGCGCCAGCAGCTCGAGCAGGTTGCCGCCCGCGCCACGGCCGAGGGCGAGACGATCCACAACGAGCCGTTTGCGGTCAGCCCCGATATGGTCGCGGACGCGATTTTGGCCGCCGACGCGATGGGCCGCGCCTGGCGCGACGCCGCAGCGGACTGACTGCCGGTTGTCCCCACATAAACGCACAACGCTGACCAGCTCGGTGTAGAGAACCGGCGGGGTAGCGCTCGCCTGAAATTGTCAGAAATGCTTGCGCGAGGGGGAGAGGACGGCTTGAACGGTGGGCCGACCCCCTCCCCTCTCAGGCTCAGTCCTGGGGCAGAGCAAACACCAGCAGCGCGCTGCCCTTGCTGATATTCGGGTTCTCGCCCACAATGCTGACGACCAGACCGCCAGCCCCGCTCGGGATGGCCACATACTGGCGCCCGCCAACCCTATACGTGATGGGCTGCCCGCGTACCGTCGAGCCGGTCTGGAACTTCCACAGCAGCTCCCCGGTCGTATCGTCCAGGGCCAGGGCATAGCCCTGCTGATTGCCGGTGAACACCACCCCACCGGCGGTTGCCAGCGCGCCGCCGACCAGCGGATATTTGTCTTTGTAACGCCACTTGACTTCGCCGCTGGTCGGATCGATGGCCGACACATGGCCATAGGCCGTTCCCAGATCGCCCTGGGTCTCGCCCGGGCCGCCGCCCCAGAACGGAACGCCCTGGATAAACATCGAGGTGGCTTTCTCCATCTTGCCGCAGCTCTCAATCGTCGGCACGAAGATCGCGTGAGCCGTGGGGCTGTAGGCGGCCGCATAGGAACCGTTTTGGCCGCCGACATTGCCGGGGCAGATCAGCTCAGGATTGCCGCCCTTCATCGGCACGTATTTGGGGTCAAGCTGCGGGCGTCCGTTCTCGTCGAGCCCCTTGGCCCAGTTCAGCTGCTCCACGTACGAGGCACCGTGCAGAAATTTTCCGCTGTGGCGGTCAAGGACGTACAGAAAGCCATTGCGGTTTGGCTGGGCCAGAGCCTTGACGGTTGCTCCGCCGCGCTGCACATCGAGCAGGAACATGCCGGTATTCCCGTCATAATCCCAGATATCGTGCGGTGTGAACTGAAAATACCACTTGAGCTCGCCGGTATCCGGGTCCAGGGCCAGCACAGAGTTGGTATACAGATTATCGCCCTCGCGGTTGTCGCCATTCCAGTCCGGCGCCGGGTTGCCGGTCGCCCAGTACAGCAGGTCGGCTTCCGGATCGTAGGAACCGGTCACCCAGGTCGGCCCACCGCCCTGCTTCCAGGAATCGCCCTCCCAGGTCTCGTTACCCGCCTCGCCCATATTGGGGATGGTGTAGCGGCGCCATACCCGCTCGCCCGTCTTGGCATCGTAGGCGTCCAGATAGCCCCGAATGCCGTACTCGCCACCGGCAATACCGATAATGACCTTGTCTCTGACGATCAGCGGCGCAGCGGTCACGCTGAAACCGTTGCGGTAATTATCCACCTCGCTATTCCACACCACCTCGCCGGTCTGCCGATTCAGCGCCACGACCCGAGCGTCAAGGGTACCCATGTAGAGCAGATCGCCGGCAATGGCCGGCCCCCGGTTGCCCGGACCGCAGCAGATCCGCATGTCCTTGGGCAGCGGATGGTCGTAGCGCCACAGCATCTCGCCGCTGACCGCGTCTATGGCAAACAGGCTGTTATAGGCTGCGGTCAGGTACAGCACCCCGTCGGCCACCACCGGAGAGGCTTGGAGCTGGGCCGGAATACCCGTCTGAAAGACCCAGGCGGCCTGGAGCTTCTTGACATTGTGGCGGTCAATATCGGTCAGCGGACTGAACCGCCAGCCTTCATAGTTCCCGCCGTACATCAGCCAGTCGCTGACATTCGTCGTCCCCTGGAGCAGCCGCTCGCTGGTCACGGACGGCAGGCTCTCACCCGTTCCGGCGTGCTGGTCGGCCCGAACACCGACTCCGAGCGCCACCAGCAGCGCGACCGCCAGACTGGCTCGACAAATCCACCGCGTCAAAACGTCCTGCATAGTCTCTCTCCTCCGTATGTGTTGTCCACGCAGGCGAACGCCAGAGATCATGGTTCGCCTGTCCCCGTATTGATACCTGCTTGGCTCGTTTGGTCAACCAAGGCGAACAGAGATCCCCTTAAACATCACCCCGACCTCAGCCGGCTTGCGTTGGCCCCGCCCAGAACGTATAGGTGCGCTATCGTGTGAGGACGACAGGAGGATTGACCCATGAGTGACCAGAGCGGACTCAATCAGGAACTCAAGCAGGCCATTGAGGCATTTCAGCAAGAAATGCTGCCCAAAATTCCGGCCGAAATTCGGACTACGCTCCAGCGCACGACCGAGGATCTGGTCAAAACCGGTATTGCCGACCGCGCCCTGACAGTCGGTGATACGGCGCCCGATTTCAGCCTGCCAAACGTCGGTGGTGAACAGGTCAGGCTGTCCAGCCTGCTGAGCGAGGGGCCGGTCGTTCTGGCCTTTTACCGGGGCAACTGGTGACCCTACTGCAACCTGCAGTTGCAGGCCTACAAGAAACACCTCGCCGCCATGCAGGCCCACGGCGCCGCCGTCCTGGCCATCTCTCCCCAGACGCCGGACAACTCGTTGACCATGGCCGAAAAAAACGAGCTGCCGTTTGAGGTCTTGAGCGATGTCGGCAACCAAGCGGCCCGCCAGTTCGGACTGGTTTTTGCCCTGGTCGACGAGCTGCGCCCGCTGTACGATCAGATCGGGGCCAAGCTGTCGGATTTCAACGGCGACAGCTCCTACGAACTGCCCATTCCGGCCACCTATGTCATCGGCCAGGACGGGGTCATTCGGCTGGCCTATGTGGATGCCGATTATACCCACCGGCTTGAGCCGGCAGACATTATCGACAGCCTGGCCGCCCTGTAGACGGCGCCGGGCGTGGCTTAATAGCCGGTCGTGACCTCGACCAGAATCTGATCGGGGTCACGCACATAGACCGAGCCAGCCTCTTCCGAGCCGTGTAGCGAATGGGCCAGCCCCTTGGCTTTCAGACCGGTCACAATCTTACGGTACTGCTCGGGACCGGCCTTCAGCGCCACATGGTGCATACTGCCCACCCCCCGGACAGTCCGGGCCGGCCCCTTTTTCGGAAAGTCAAAAAAGGCCAGTTGGTTGCCGCCGCCCATATCCAGAAAGATATGGGTCGAAGTCGGCTCGTCCCGGTTGGTCACGATCCTGGTCAGCCGCATGCCCAACACCGTGGTATAAAACTCGATTGTGGCCTCCAGGTCTGAACAGATCAGGGCCAGATGATCGACCCCGGCGGTCGGGACAGTCCCAGCCGGGGCTTCTCCACGCGGCAAATAGCGCTGTTTGAGCTCCTCTCGGCGCGCCTGATAGCGATCCAATTCTCCCATACGCAGCCCTCCTGTCTTGTATGTACGTGGAGTGGACTGTGAGCGCAAGGAAAAGGGGTGGGGGCCGGACACCAGGCATTTATGTTCGATAACGTCTTAGCGCGTTTTACGATAGGTTGTA
>JAAXHF010000220.1 GCA_012271025.1 Deltaproteobacteria bacterium
GGATATGCAGCCCGGCCCACTCCTGGTCGGCAACCGCCAGCACGACCGCGTCGTCGCAGCCCTCGGCCCGCTGGGCCTCGTCGAGCTGCCAGGACACATACATGCTGTGGGGCGGCACCAGCCACGTCGGGCGCGGCAGGCTGCCGACAATCATGGTTTGTAGCATGCTGGGCTCCTCTACAGCTCCTGCTCCCGATACCAGTCCAGCGCCCGCATCACCGGCGCATCGGTAAAAGAAAACAGGATGGCATCCGCGCTGGCCGACACGTTTTCATGACAATGGGCCGCCCACAGGGGCAGGGCAAACACATCGCCCGGCGCCCAGTCATAGACGCGGTCGTCGATGACTGTTCGGCCGTGGCCCTGCACGGCCAGATACACCGCGCTGGCACTGTGGCGGTGCGCCTGGGTTTTTTGGCCGGGCCTGAGACGTTGCAGAAAGCTGGCCATGGTCGGCAGCGACGGCCCACCATTTACCGGATTCACATATTCGAGCAGGCTGCCATCAAACGGACTTTCTTCATCCTTGCCCAGACTCATCAGCGTCTCATAGGCGTCGGTCCAGGCGTATTTCAACAGCCCGGACCGGCCCTTGTCACTCGACCGCTGCCAGCTGGGCAGCAGCCCGCCCTTGCCGTACACGGCCGCAGACGTGTTGAGCGGCTTGGTGACAGGCTGGGCTTCCTGGGAGAACGGCTGGGTGAATATATTTTCCAGCAGAGAGGCGAGCGGAATGTCCAGGCCGTCCAGCCACACCACGGGCTGGTCGCCCTCGCTGCCGTGATCGTGCCAGGTCCAGTTGGGGGTGAGGACAAAGTCACCTGGGGCCATGGTCATTTTATCGCCGTCAACGACCGTATAGGCGCCCTCGCCTTCCATAATAAAACGCAGGGCGTTGGGTGTATGACGGTGGGTCCGGGCGATTTCTCCGGGCAGAATGAGCTGCAAGCCGCCGTATAAAGTCGTGGTCGTGGCCACGCGGCCCTCCAAACCCGGGTTCAGGAGCATCAACACCCGTCGCTCGGCCTCAGCGGCCGTCACGACCTCACCCGAGCGCAAGAGCTGAGGGCGCAGCTCTTGCCACCGCCACAGGTGGGGAACGGCCTGGGTGCGCGGCTCAGGGGTGAGGATCTGCCCCAGCACCTTCCATAACGGGCCGACGTTGAACCGTGACAGGCCGTCAAGAAAAGCATTGGCCTCGTCCGGGCTGACCGATGGGGGTGCGCTGTGTGTCATACGCGGGCCTCCTGTTAGGCGGACAATAGCCTGCCGGGGGCGACCCGGTCAATGTTGGTAGGGGCAGGCCCCCGTGCCTGCCCTACGCAGATGGCAGCAGGGTTTTGACCGGGCTGTGACGCAGCTGCTCAAAGATACGCTTGGTCGCATCAGAGCGGTTTAGCGTATAGAAGTGGATACCGGGGGCGCCGTTTTCGAGTAATTCTTCACACTGCCGCCGCGCCCACTCAATCCCGATTTCGAGTGACGCCTCGGGATCGTCGGCGACCGGTTCCAGGCGGCTGCTCAGCTCGGTCGGAATCGTTGCTCCACACAGACGCGTGATACGGACAATCTGGCGATAGTTCACAATCGGCATGATGCCCGGGATGATCCGGCACGGAATACCGAGCCGGCCGGCGCGGTCCACAAAGTCGAAATACTCCCGGTTGTCGTAGAAGAGCTGGGTAATGACGAAATCGGCACCACAGTCAACCTTGTACTGGAGACGCAACAGATCGAGTTCCCGGCTTTCGCTCTCGGGGTGGGGCTCCGGGTAGCCGGCAACACCGATGCAGAAGTCCCCGTTGGCGCGGGTGAGCGAGACCAGCTCATTGGCGTGGGAGAAGCCGCCAGGCGCCGGCTCGAAGCTGGCTTGGCCGCGGGGCGGGTCGCCCCGCAGACACATCACGTTCTCAATCCCCCGGGCCTGAAATTCCTGGAGGATAGCCCGCAGCTCGGTCTGCGTATGGCCGACGCAGGTCAGGTGAGCCATGCCGACAAGTCCGAGTTCATCCTGAAAGCGGCCCACCAGATCAATCGTATTTTTGCGGGTCGAACCGCCGGCCCCGTACGTCACCGAAATAAAGCTCGGTCCGAGCGGCTTCAGCTCGCGGGCGCGGACAAACAGCTGCGCAAGATCGGCCGGATTTTTGGGCGGAAAAAACTCAAAGGAAAACGTTTGGTCTCGGGTCTCAAAGAGGCGTCGAATTTTCATGCCGCCCAAAGATAGCCCAAAGCGCCCGGTCCTGAAAGCGAGGGGGAGGCCGTTTGGCTTTACAATTCATTCCGGTCCGGTGTACCATCCGGCCCGGGAATCCTGGCACGAATTCTGGCACAAGGAGGAGCTATGCACGCACTGAAAGATCAAGCCTGTATTGTGGGGGTCGGCGAAACCGACTTTACCCGAGGCTCGGGTCGGACCGACCTGTCGCTCATGCTCGAAGCCTCAATGCGGGCCATCAGCGACGCCGGCCTCAGCCCGCACGACATTGACGGCATTATTCCGCCTCCCCTGCCGTCCACCGCCGAACATTTTGCGGCCAATCTGGGTATTGAGGACCTGCGCTACTCGGTCACCGTCCACATGGGCGGCGCCAGCCCGGTCACCTCTCTGCAGAGCGCGGCCATGGCCGTGGCCTGCGGGGTGGCCAACAACGTCCTGATTCCGCTCGGCTGGAACGGCTACTCGGCCATGCGGGTCCGCAACCTGGGGCGTCCCGAAGGCGGCAGCGGCAGCGGAGCGCCGGGCGTCATGGCCACCACGATTGGCGAATACTACCTGCCCTACGGCGCCTCGGTGCCCGTCCAGTGGTACGCCTGGCTGGCCACCCGCCACAAAGAGCTGTACGGCACCCCGGACGAAGCCATGGGCTCGGTGGCGGTCGCCTCACGCAAGCACGCCCAGCTGAACGACAAAGCCTATATGTGCGGCCGCCCGCTCAGCATGGACGACTATTTGAACGCCCGCTGGGTGGCCAAGCCGTTCCGGCTGTTCGACTGCTGCCTGGAAACCGACGGCGCCTGCGCCGTGGTCCTGACCTCGCCGGAACGGGCCAAAGACCTCAAGCACGCCCCGGTCTATATCTCGGGCGTGGCCGAGGGTCACCCCTACCCGGCCGACGATATTCCGTCGCGGCCCGACCCGTTCACCATCGGGCTGAGTTTTGCCGCGCCCAACGCCTTTCGGATGGCCGGCGTTGAGCACAAGGATATTGACTTCATCGAGATCTACGACTGTTTCTCCTACGTCGTCCTGCTCCAACTCGAAGCCCTGGGCTTTTGTCAGCGCGGCGAGGTCGGCGATTTTGTCCAGGGCGGTCGTCTGGAACTCGGCGGGAAGCTGCCCATCAACACCCACGGCGGGCTGCACTCAGAAGCCCATGTGTGGGGCATGAACCACATCACCGAGGCCACCCGCCAGCTGCGCCACGAGGCTGGCGAGCGCCAGGTCGAGGACGCCGAGCTGGGTCTGGTGACCGGCTGGGGCGATTTTGGGGACGGCAGCCTGGCCATCTTACGGAGGTAGACATGGCACAAGACGCGAACGCCTACCCACGCCCGCTGCCCAAACTGCGCAACAGCATGGCGATCGAGTTCTACGACTACTGCAAACAACACCAGCTCCGTTTCCAGCGCTGCACCGACTGCGGCGCCTGGCGCCACCTGCCGCGCGACATGTGCGCCAAGTGCGGGTCTTTCAACTGGGAGTGGGCCCAGTCCAGCGGCAAGGGCAAGGTCTTCTCGTGGACCACCGCAGTCCAGCCGATGCTGTCCCAGTTCGCCGACATGGTGCCCTACAGTCCGGTGGTGATCGAGATGGAAGAAGGCGTGCGGCTGGTCAGCTGGCTGACCGATGTCGAGCCCGACGATCTGAGGCTGGATTTACCGGTCGAGGTCGTTTTCGACGATGTCACCCCAGAGGTCACCATGCCCAAGTTCAAACGCGCAGACTAGCGGTCAAGCCGGCCGCTTCACCGAGGTAGCGACATGGAAGCATTCCAGGGCTTCAGCCTCCCCCCCGAGTTGAGCCTGCTCCGGGATCAGGTTCGGCGCTTTATCCGCGAAGAAATCATTCCGCTCGAACAGCAGCTCGACCCGGACGCCCCGGATCTGCCCGAGGCCGACTACCAGCGCCTGATGGCCAAGAATAAGGCGGCCGGCCTGTGGTGCCTGGCCGCGCCTGAGCAGTTCGGGGGCGGAGGGGTCAACACCTTTGGCATGTCGGTGGTGCTGGAAGAAATGGCCCAGCACCGCATGGGCCTGTACAACCCGGGCTGCGGAACCTTTGGCCGCTATCCGCCGGCTCCGATCTACGCCGGCACCCCAGAGCAGATCCAGCGCTACGCCATCCCGACCCTGCGGGACGGACTCAAGACCTTTTTTGCCATCACCGAACCCAGCGGCGGATCGGACCCGGCCGGGGCCATTCAGTGTCGGGCCGTCAGAGACGGCGACTCGTGGGTCATTAACGGCACAAAGATTTTTATCTCCAACGCCCATCTGGCCGAGTGGGGGGTGGTCTTTGTGCGGACCGATCCGGACAAAGGCCGCAAGGGCATCAGCTGTTTTATCATCGACAAGGACACGCCGGGCTTCACCCCACGCCCGTTCAAGACCATCCGCACGGTTTCGGTTCCCAACGAGGTCTCGTTTGAGGACTGTCGGGTGCCGGCCGACAAGATGATTGGGGAAGAAGGCCAGGGGCTGTTTCTGTGTTTCGATCTGCTGACCAGGGCCCGCTTTCCGTATTCGGCCGCCAATCTCGGCGTAGCGATCGCCGCCCATCGGATGGCCGTCGCCCACGCCAAACAACGCGAAACCTTCGGGCAAGCGCTGAGTCAGCGCCAAGCCGTCCAGTGGATGCTGGCCGATGCCGAGGTCGAGCTGCGCGCCACCCGCTGGCTGATCTGGGAGGGCGCCTGGAAAGCCGACCGCGGAGAAGACGCCCGTCTTGAGGCCTCGATTGCCAAGCTGTACTCGAGCGAGGTCCTGGGCCGGGTGATCGACAGCGCGGTCCAGATCCACGGCGGCTACGGGGTGACCAAAGAGTTTCCCCTGGAGCGTTGGTATCGGGAAGCCCGGGTGCGACGGATTGGCGAGGGCCCCTCAGAGGTCCACCGGATGGTGATTGCCCGGTCTTTATTCAGATAACTCTCGCAGATAAGCCTCACCCCAGGAGCCCGTCATGGATATGGAAATCATCAAGACCGAAGTCAGTGATTTTGTCGCCACCGTCACCATTGACCGCCCGCCGGTCAACGCCATGAACCGCCAGATGTTCGACGAAATTCAGGCTGCGTTCGACGCGCTGAACAATCGCGCCGAGGTGCGGGCTGCGGTGTTCACCGGCGCCGGCAAATGCTTTTGCGCCGGTGCCGACATGAAAGCCCGCTCCTCCTCGCTCGAAGGCCGGCAAGCCCCCCGGCCCGGGGCGATGTGGGCGCACTCACGGGCGGCCCGTGAGGCATTTCACGCCATCCTGGAGTGTTCGGTGCCGGTGATCGGGGCGATCAACGGCCCGGCGCTGGGCGGCGGACTGGCCCTGCTGGCCTCGTGCGATATGCTCATCGCCTCCGAGAAAGCCCTGGTCGGCCTGCCCGAGATCGATGTCGGCCTGCTGGGCGGCGGGCGCCACACCCAGCGTCTGTTCGGGGTGTATAAGGCGCGCAAGATGATGTACACCGGCGAGCGGCTCGGCGCTCAGGAACTGTACCGGCGGGGCATTGTGGAGGCCGTGGTTCCCCCCGAGCAGCTCCTGCCCGCAGCCCACGCCCTGGCCCAGGAGATCGCCGCCAAAAGCCCGCTGGCGATCCGTCTGGCCAAACACGCCATGAACAGCATCGAGTTCATGGACCTGCGCGACGGCTATCGGTTTGAGCAGAACATGACCCACGAGCTGTCCGGCAGCGAGGACGCCAAAGAAGCCGCCCGAGCCTTTGTCGAGAAACGCAAGCCGGTGTTTCAGGGACGATAAATTATAGCTCCGATGGAATCAGCAGTACTGCCGACAGAGGAGTACCGATGAGCACCTTTGACACGTATGCTTTCGTCAAAGAGCTGCGGTCTGCTGACCTGTCTGAAGAACAAGCTGAAGCCCAATCCATCGCTCTGTCCAAAGCCCTCGAAGAATTTCAGGCGACCCATCTGGGTGCCCTTACGACGAAACAAGACCTGCGTGAGTTGGAGTTGTGCCTCAAGCATGATCTCACGCTCCGTCTCGGCGGAATGCTCGTCGTGGGCATCGCCCTTGTTGCGACGTTGGTAAAAATTCTCTAGAGGGTGTTAAGGACTTTGACACAGCAGTTCAGCCAGCCGTTTGAGCATGAGGATGGCGAAGGGCAGGAAGTGGAGGCCGGCTAAGGTCGCCGGCAGGCGTTCATAGTCACGGGCGAGGCGCCGAAAGCGGGCCGTCCATCCGAAACTGCGCTCGACCACCCAGTGGCGCGGCAGGAGCACGAAGCCTTTTTTGGCGGCGGGCAACTTGACGACTTCCAACGTGATACCCGCCTGGGCGGCATCCCGAGCGGGCTGCGTGCCCGCATAGCCTTGATCGCCAAAGGCCACTTGGACCGTCTCACCAGTTGTGGCTTGGACTTGGGCTGCTAACGCCTTGACCCGCGCCCGATCCTGCTCATTGGCGGGAGTGACGTGCAGCCGCCAAGAGGGAGCCCAGCGTATCAACGGCCATGTGTACCTTGCTCCCACGACGCCGTTTGGCCCCATCATAGCCTGCCCGCCCCCCACTCTCAGGACTCGACTGCAAGGTGCGGCTATCGAGAATCGCGGCCGACGGCTGCTCTCGCCGCTCCCCAGCTACCCGCAATACCACCCGTAGATCTTTCACCAGCGCTTCGAATACCCCCGCTTTCAACCACCGCTGAGTCTGTTGATAGACGACCACCGCCCACGGCGGCAGATCATTGGGGAGCCACCGCCACGGCGCCCCAGCCCGTACAAGCCATCTCAGTCCGTTAAAGACCTCGTGTAACGCATAGCGCCGCTGGGGGGCCTCTTCGCTCATCAACGTCGCATAGGGCGCCACTAACGCCCACTCCTCATCGCTACCATCACTCGGGTACGCTTTCCGCTCCATCCCTCCACTCTAACCCTCGCCGCACAAGTGCATAACTCCCTCTAGGCAAGCAGCGCCGAGTTGGGTGCTGCCACGCCACCATTTCTTCTCAATTTTCTCAGTCGGTCCCCCCAAATTGGGGGAACAAAAAGAGCGCAGATGGAGTACAGGAGTGGACTGCCATTGTTGATGCCTGGAGAGAATCTACCCCGGCCCAGAGGGGCCGGCTCGCTCATCAGGAGACTTAGATATGCCACAAGATCATGAAGCGGCCGGCCCGTTATGGCTCAGGCGAGGTCTGGCCGCGGTCACGGGCCTAGTGCTGACGCTGTTCCTCCTGTCTCCGGCCACGGGCCAGGCCGCCGACCTGTTTACGCCGGTCCCTGAGACGCCGTCGTCCCTTCCCGCCGACGCCCTGACGCTGCGCAGCCGGGCGGTGACCATCGACTTCACGCAACTCCAGCGCGCCCGGGCGGCCGTAGCGCCCTGGCAGACGTTGCGGGCCACCGCCGCTACCCCGCGTGCTGACGGTGGCCATGCCCTGTCCGAGTCGGACGCGACCCTGACCTTCAACCTGTTCGCCGACACCGTGGTCACGGCTCGCATAGAGCACACCGTCCCGACGTATTCGGGCGGCTATTCCGTGTCGGGCTCTCTGGTGGGCGAGCCGCTGAGCACCCTGACGCTGGTGGTCAACGGCAGGATCGTGGCCGGCACGGTACGGCGGTCGGGGGAGACGTATGACATTCGCTCGGTGGATGAGGGGCTGTATGCGATCAGCCAAGTGGCAGACTCTCTGCTCAACTGCGGGGTGGATGCGGTGCATGCCGAGGCCGGCCACCGGCATTGACACCATGCCCCGGCCAGCGTCCCGGATTTCCTTTCCCTCCCTCCCGCGGCTGCTGTGCGCCGCACTGGCGCTCCTGCTGTCTTGGGGGCTCGTCCACGCGCAGTCGGAGTCGGAGATCGATATCCTCGTGGTCTACACCACGGCGGCCAAGGAGGCGGCCAAGGAGGCGGCGGGTGGCGAGGACATCATCGAGACGCGGATCGACCAGATGGTTGCCTCAGCCAATACGGCTTTCCGCGACAGTGGGGTGCACCTCCGGCTCCGGCTGGTACATGTTGAAGAGTTGGACTACGTTGAGCCCAGGGATTCTGACGACCTCGAGCGGCTCCAGAATGCTTCCGACGGGCACCTGGACGCGGTGCACGCCTTGCGCACCGCAGTGGGGGCGGACCTCGTTCATCTGATTGAGCGGTGGTGGTGGCGGCAGCCGCCCCCGCGACGACCACGGCAACACGACCGGGCGGGCGACCCGGATTCAGCCGGGCGGCCGCACCACCGGGGAGTTCCACACCACCCGCGATGTCGATTATTTCACCCTCATCGTACCCCGCGCCGGCGTGTTAGTGGTCGAGACGACCGGCTCGACCGCGACCCGGGGCACGGTGTGGCAGGCCGGCGCAGAGGTGGCTGGCGCCGACAGCGGCGGGGTGGGGCAGAACTTCCGGCTCACGACCCGCGTCGAGGCCGGGCCGGTGGTGATTGCCGTGCGGGGCAACGGGCGGCAGACCGGCCGCTATACCCTCCAGACCGCTCTGGTGGCCTTCTCTCTGGAGAACCCTCAGCCCCGCGTGTTTCAGAGCGGGCTGAGCCTCATCTCGGGCTGGGTGTGCGCAGGCGAAGGGGTGGCTATCGAGATCGAAAAGGCAACCGGAGAGGTCGTGGAGTTGGAGGCCGCGTATGGGACCGAACGGGCGGACACGGCCCCGGTCTGCGGCGACACCGACAACGGCTTTGGGCTGCTGGTCAACTGGAATCTGCTGGGCGACGGCACACATGAGGTGGGGGTTCGGGTGGATGGCGTGGCGGTCGGTCGCTCCACCGTGGACGGGATTGAGGTGGGGCGCGCCTCGGTGACAGTAACAACGCTGGGGGCGGAGTATCGCACGGGGCTTCAGGACCGCTTTGCGGTCGCGGACTTTCCCCGCACGGGCGAGAGTGTCCACCTCGTGTGGCAAGAGTCCCAGCAGAACTTCGTCCTGGCCCCGGCGGAGTTGGGAGCAGCCCCCGCGCCCACGCCGGGCCCCGGTACAATCGAGGGCGTGTTGGAGAACCCCCGCCCGGCCTCCTTTCAGAGTGGCATCGGCGTCATCTCGGGCTGGGTGTGCGAGGCCGACGAGGTAGTCATCGAGATCGACGGACACGTCTTCGCCGCCGCCGCCGGCACGGAGCGGGGCGACACACGGGACGTGTGTGGCGACGCGGATAACGGCTTCGGGGTGTTGGTGAACTGGGCCGAGTTCGGGGCGGGTACGCATGAGGTGGTGGCCTTGGTTGACGGGGTGGAGTTGAGCCGGGCGACGGTCACGGTGACGATGGTGGACGAGACGGAACCGTTCGTGCGGGGACTGGCGAAGCGGGCGGAGTTGGCGGGCTTTCCGACGCCGGACGAGACGGTGACCGTGGAGTGGCAGGAGAGTCAGCAGAACTTCGTCATCACCGGGGTGGACTGAGGAGGAGCCCGGTATGCCCATGGCCAGGAACCTGTGCTCACCAGCTGTGCGGAGTCGCGGGGTTGGAGAGAACCCACCCCGCCGCTCACGCGGCACCCCTCCCGGGAGGCTGACAAGGGTAGGTAAGCGTAGCGTCATGGTGGGCCATAGGTCACCTGGAGTTGGGGGGCCGGCTGAGGCCACGGCTCAGGCAGGAGCCACAAGCGGCGCCACAGCCGGCCCTGGAGGAGTTGGCGGCCGAACCACTGCAAGCCTTGGCGGAAGACACTGAGGGGGCGGCGGCCGGGCGGCGGCGGGGCCCGCGGCGGCCGTAAGTGGGCGGGCGGTACGCCCTGTGTCTGGGCATCTTCACTGCGGGTGCCATAGGCCAGCACCCACAAGGTCGCCACCGCCAACACTAACCAGTGGCGAGCCGCGCGCGCGGGGTCGGTCCGGCGGGTGTGCTGCCATTGCCAGCCCACGCCTTTCAGAGCGCGAAAGCCGCATTCAATCCACATCCGTAAGCCGTACCAACACAGCCCCACCTGGGCCGGGGCGAGATCGGTGACGACCACCCACGGTTCCTGTTGCCCGGCCCCCCAGACCACCACGAGCGTGACCACCCGCTGGCGCTGGCGCTCCCGAAACAGCACCCCGCGCCCTACCCAGCCCTCCCCCGGGGCTCGGACCAAGGTCGCGGCTGGCTGGCGCGCGGCCCCGAAAGGTTGGAAGGCGCTCGCCTGGCGTACCCGCATCACCGGATGCCAGCCCCCGGCCCGAATCGTCCGCCACAGCCGGGGACTCCACAGCCCCCGATCAGCGAACACGACCACCTGCATCTCCTTGGGAATGGCGGGGCGCAACTGGCGCAGTAAGCGCCCCGGGGGGCGGAGCCACGCCCCTGGCCGATTGGCCCGCAGGATATGCCACGCCACCGGCACCGCACTCCCGCGATACAAGACGCTGACCACTAACGCCGTGACGCGCTGCCCGTGCAAGGTCGCATCTATAGCCAAGGCTAACTCGCGCCCGTGCCACCACGCTAAGAGCCAGCCCAGCAACGGCGCGAAACATTGCTCGACCTCCACTTGCGGCTGACACGGGGCCGCTTTATCTGCCCCATCGTACAACCATTCCCGGAGGTATTGGCGCACGGTATGGAAGCGGCCGACCGCCAATAACGCACTCACCACCGCGTTTTGACACGCGCTCTGGGCTAACACGGCCCCATACACCCACAGCGCTAACCCCCGCCGCTGGGCCGGCCGTAAGACCGGCAAATACTGGGCAAGCTGCTCTTCCATCTGATAACATTCTCGTGGCAAGTGCATTGGCCTCCTCCGACACCATCCGAGTTTCAGCACTCCAAATGATGCCGGGGGACCTTGCGCTTGCCTACTACTCCGGCTTTTTACCTACCCCTCTGAGCTCCGAGGAGGGGATGGGGGCAGGACTTTTGACGGATGCCACCCTGCCGTGAGAGAGGCCGGTTGATGGGTACCAGTGCGCCCTGGAGGCAATGCTCGGCTCAGCCATTTCCACTCTTCCCCGCTCCCCCTGCTACGCTGAGGCCATGCGGTATGCCCTTTTCGGTTCACCCGTTCCCACCTGCCGGGATTGTCCCGCCGACGTCGACCGTCGCTCCCTTGGCTGGCTCCCCTTTCACCCCCGACGGAAATATCGCAATTTTTCGCCCCAAGTCCCTGATTTTCAACGCATCATTTTGAGGGAGGGGGGCATAGGGTGCTTGCAGTAGCAAGCGCTGTGAGCACCGTACTGTCAACCGCAAGCAATGTACTTACGATTTTTGGTCATGTATGCGCAATTCCTACAGCATCCAGGCCCCCGGCCTCGTCAGGCCGGCTCCCGTCCGGCATGACGAGAGCGGCGTGGCTTCAACGTATCGTGAAACGCTCTCGGCTACAGCTGGAGCGGAATCAACAGCAGGGCCAGGACGTTGAACACCAGCATCAGGCCGGCAATGAGAAAGCAGTAGCCCATGATGTCGCCAAAGCGCAGGCCGGTGACGGTCAGGATGGGAATCGCCCAGAACGGCTGGATGAGATTGGTCGTCATATCGCCGTAGGCATAGCTCAGCGTCACGGTTGGAATCGACAGCCCCAGGGCGTGCCCGGCCGGCAGGAGGTAGGACGCCTCGACAATCCACTTTGAGCCGCCGGACGGAATAAAGTAGTTCAGCACCGCCGAGTAGGCATACACAATCAGCGGGAAGGCGCGCGGCGAGCTGGCGCTGACAAACAAGCCGGTCAGCGCCTGGCCCAGTTCGGTATACGCCATCAGACCGAAGATGCCGGCGTACAGGGGATACTGGATCACAATCCCCCAGGTATTTTTGATCCCGTCCTCACACGCGGCCAGAAACGACTTGGGATACCAGTGCAGCAACAGGCCCAGGGCCATGAACAACAGGTTGTAATTATCAATCGTCCAGGCCCGGCCAAACCCCAGGCTGCCGATCTGCGAGGCCAGGTACAGCAGCATGGCCGCGCTGGCGATCAGCGACCAGCCCGGCCACCACTCCAGACGTTGGGCCGGAATCAGGCGTGACGGGCGGGTCTGGGCCACATGACCCGAGTCCAGCCGCCGGGCCTGGGCCTCGGAGACGCTAACCGCCTCGGCCGCCGGCGGCACCAGGGCGGCGACAATCAGGATGCCGGCCAGTCCGGCCAGCAGCGCATAGCCGAGATTGAACGACGCAAACAGGGTCTGGGTGATGGGCACGGTTTCGGTCAGCACGCCGGCCTGAATCAGAAAATTATCCGGCGTGGCAAGAATGAGCGGAGCCGAGCCGGACAGGCCGGTATGCCACACCGTGCCGACCCCCAGGTAGGCACAGGTAACCAGTAAACGGAAATCGGTCCGTGGGTTGGCTCTGACGACAAAGGGCAGAAACGCGGCGGTCACGACCAGACTGAAGGCCCAGTTGAGCCAGGCGGTGAAGGTTGAAAAGCACGCCATCAGGACAATTGCCTGACGGGGTCGAGCCGGATTGGGTCGGCCGGCCATCCACACGAAGGCGCGTTTCAGTGGCGGAGAAACCGCACAGGCATAGGCCAGGACCATCATCAGGGTGAACTGCATGGCCAGGCTGAGCAAGGCCCACAACCCCTGACCCCAAGCCTGCAGGGCGGTCGCCGGCGAGGCGCCCCCGACCGTCATCGCCAGGCCGGCGACGCACAGGCTCAGCATGACCGCAATCACCCACGAGTCAGGAATCCAGCGCTCCGTCCAGCGGGTCAAGGCCAATCCGGCCCGTGCCAGCACTCCCATGCGCTCTCCCCTTCGTCTGCCGACTCTCGGAATCCTCGATGCTGGGCCGCATGGCGCGGCTACGCGCGGCGGGTAGATACGTCGGACAGGCCCAACTCATGCAGCATGCCCGGCCGATTGGTCCAGCCCTTGGAGACTTTGACGAACAGCTCCAGAAAGACCTTGCAGCCGAAAAAGGCTTCCAGCCGCCATCGGGCGGCCTGACCGATTTTCTTGAGCCGAGTGCCGCCTCTGCCGATCACAATCGCCTTCTGCGAGGCGCGTTCGACGTGGATCGCAGCCCGAACAACGAGCAATGACTTGTCGGGCCGCTCGGTAAACTCTTCGATAACCGCTGCGGTGGCGTACGGAATTTCCTGTTGGGTGTTGAAAAAGAGCTGCTCGCGGATCATCTCCTGGGCCAGCATCCGCTCGCTCTGATCGGTCAGTTCATCGCTCGGATACAGGGCCGGACCAACCGGTAAGGGTTGGAGCAGGGTGGACAGCAATTCGGCGGTATTCGTATCGTGCAAGGCGCTGACCGGAACGACTTCCCGGCCGGACAACAGGCCGGCCAGGCGGTCCAGCACCGGCAGCAGGGCTGGGCGTGGGAGCAGATCGATCTTGTTGACCACCCCGATGACCGGCGTAGACAGGCCGCTGAGACGAGCGGCGATCTTTTCGTCGCCGTCCACAATACCGCGCTGGGCATCCACCAGGAACAGCACCGCATCGGTCTCTTGCAGCGCGCCCAAGGCCAGCTCAACCATGCGTCGATTGAGAAGCGAGCCGGCGTGACTATGGATGCCCGGCGTATCGACAAAGATCAGCTGGGCCTGGGAGAGCGTCTTGACCCCGATCAGCCGGGTCCGGGTCGTCTGCGGTTTGGGCGTGACAATGGCCAGCTTTTCTCCGACCAGGGTATTCAGCAGCGTTGACTTGCCGACATTCGGACGGCCGATCAGGGCAATAAAACCGCACCGGTACTGGCCAGGGGACGCGGTGTCGCTCACGGGACAACTCCTCCGGTTCGGGTAGAACCGGGCAGACTAGGCTGACGCGCCAAAGACCACCTTGGCAATCCGCCGGCGCCCGACCTGGACCACCTTTTCGCCCTGGGTCGGGACCTTCAGGTTTGGGTTGTCCAGCCGCTGGCCGTCGATGCGTACCGCTCCCTGTTGAATCATTCGCCGCGCCTCGCTGGTCGATTTGGTCAGGCCGGTCTCGCGCAGCAGATGACAGATCCAGACCTCGGGCGCAGTATCGGCCCAGGCGATCTCTTGCAGCTCGCTGGGCAGCTCGCGGCGCTGGAAACGTTGGGCGAAGTCGGCTGCCGCCCGTTCAGCGGCGGCGCTGTCATGAAAGCGGGAGATCAGCTCGGCCGCCAGCTGCTTTTTGGCCTCCATGGGATGGACCTCGCCGCGCTGAATGGCCTCGAGCCGGTCGCTATCGACCGTACTCAACAGCTCATAGTACCTGCCCATCATGGCGTCCGAGATCGACATGATTTTGCCGTACATCTCGGTGGGAGGATCGGTGATGCCGATGGCATTGCCGAGCGATTTGCTCATCTTCTGCACCCCGTCGGTGCCTTCGAGCAGGGGCAGGGTCAGAATCACCTGCGGCTCCTGGCCGTGACCGCGCTGGAGTTCACGCCCAACCAGCAGGTTGAAGCGCTGGTCCGTTCCCCCGACCTCGACATCGGCCTCAAGCGCAACCGAGTCGTAGCCCTGGACAAGCGGATACAGGAGTTCATGGACGTGGATGGGCACGCCATCCTTGTAGCGTTTGGAAAAATCGTCCCGTTCCAAAAGACGGGCGACCGTGTACTGGCCGCACAGACGGATAAAGTCGGGCGGGGTAAAGCCGTCCATCCACTCAGAGTTGAAACGCAGCTCGGTCTTGTCGCGATCCAGGATCTTGAAAACCTGCTTGGTATAGGTTTCGGCGTTGTCCAGGACCTGCTCGCGGGTGAGCGCCTTGCGGGTCTCCGAGCGGCCGGTCGGATCGCCGATCATACCGGTGAAGTCCCCGATCAGAAAAATCACCACATGCCCCAGCTCCTGAAACTGACGCAGCTTATTGACCACTACGGTGTGTCCGAGGTGCAGGTCCGGGGACGTCGGATCGACCCCAAGCTTGATCCGCAGCCGCCGCCCCGTCTCCAGCTTCCGTTTCAGTTCCTCGAGCGGAATGATATCAACCGTGCCGCGCTGGATTTCCCGCAGCTGGTCCGTAACCGGCAGCGCCATGTCGTCTTCACTCTTTCCTTTCACTGTGGCCGATGATCTCTGCTTGTCCAGAGGAGTATCATCGTCCAC
>JAAXHF010000330.1 GCA_012271025.1 Deltaproteobacteria bacterium
CTCAAAGGCATGTGTCATGTGAAGAACCTGCCGTTTACGCTGGTCGGCAAGGCGGCCGGGCACGATGCCGCCCTGCAGGACTGGACCCGTCAGAGCAGCGCGCCCGTCGCCGTCTGGAATGAGGAACGGCCGCGCACCACCTGGAATGAACAACTCTATCTGGTCGAGCGGCTTGTCCCCCAGCCATCGCTCGTGCCGGACGCGGAGGCCGACCGCATTCTCATGTTCGGGCTGTGTAACGAGTTGTGTGGGGAGACCGGCTTTGGCTGGTTCCGCCGGATCATGATTGTCCACGGCATGTTGTCCAACCCCGAGGTGGGCGAGCAGGGTAAAGCCGTTGCGTCCTACCTGGGCGGCAAGTACGGCTACAGCCCGACCGCCGCCGAAGTCGCCCCCCAGCGTGTCGCCCAGATCCTGCGGACCTTGAGTGCCTGCTTAGCCGAGCAGCAGGCTCAAGGCCGCCGGTATCTGATTGGGGACGCTCTGTCCGCCTTGGATATTTATTGGTCCACATTCGCCGTCCTTGTCGAGCCCCTGCCGCTCGATCTGTGTCCGATGGATGCGGCCTTCCGGGCCTCGTTTGTGAACACCGACCCCGTGGTGGCCGAGGCGCTGTCTCCCCAATTATTGGAGCACCGCGACCGAATCTATCGCGACCATTTGCGACTGCCGATGGACTTTTAAGGTCCTGTCGGGTTGTTGCGCCGTCACACGAACCTCACGTAGTGTGATGCCGAATCAGGCCGCCTGCCAGGCCGGCAAAGAAGAAAACATGGAGTCATTTTTTCGGTGGATCATCCGTTTTCGATGGCTGGTCATCATACTGGCCCTCGCCAGTACGGTTCTGGCCACACTCCCCCTGCAAAGCCTGCGCTTTGAGGGCGATGTCGAGGCAAATTTTCCGGCCAACGACCCGGTCATCAAGTATAACAAGATGGTCGAGGAACGCTTCGGCGTACGCGATCTCATCCTGGTCGGTGTCTTCAACGACAATCCCGGCGAAAACGGCGTCTTCAACCCGCGCACGCTGGGCATTGTCAAAGAGTTCTCGGAAAAAATCGCCCTGCTGCCGGGCATCAAGGCGGTCCGCGACGAGGATGTGGCCAGTGTCGCGACCATGGACAACATCACCGG
>JAAXHF010000704.1 GCA_012271025.1 Deltaproteobacteria bacterium
AGCGGCGCGTGGACCGGATCGTCGAAAGCGTGGATGATGTAGTGGGCGGCACCGGGATGGTCGGGATGATTGCGGAAGATGTCCTGGGCAAGTGCGCCTGCCTGCATCCGGACCCGGTAGGTTGACTCCGCACCCCACGATTCACCGATATGGCGGACTGTCCCAAGCAGAGCGACGGCGTAAAAAGCCTGAATCTCTTCGTCGTCTGGATAGTGGGCGGCCAGGCGACCCATCGCCCGGCTGTATGCGAATGAACGCTCTGAGGCGCTTCCCGCACCGTAGAGAATCTCAACGGCCTCAAGCAAGCCCGCCTCGCGGGCGGTTGGCGCCTTTGCCACACGTTCGGCAGGACGAGGACCAAGACGGGCGAGTACCTGGCGGGGGGATGCAAGGTCGCGCTCTGGCTGAAGGGGGTGATTATGACTCAGGGCCTCTCCCCAGTACGCCAGCGCAAAATCCGGTGCGATTTTTGAGGCAGCCTGAAAGGCTTCGGCCGCCTCCTCAAACCCGAAGCTGTGCAGATACTTCACTCCGCGAAGAAAATCCTCTTGGGCGGCTGCCGGGCCAGAATTGGGAAAAGTAACGCTGCCGAGTCTCAAGGGCTCGGCTTCTGACAGACCGAGGAAAGAAAGTGTGAATGCCAAGTGGGCCAATACGCTGCTCAGCGCCCTGTGTTGCATTGACGGTCGCTCCTCAACAACAAGATCTTCTCAGCCGGACCCTATCCGATGGGCTGGTCTCGGACAATGGTCGGGGTGTAAAACGTCTGAAGTCTTTGTCAATGCAGCGTGGTGTCACAGACCGTACACCTGGGCCACGTTTATGGGCATCGCCAGCTCGCTCAGCTCCTAATTTCGTGCGCGGTTGCCATCCCTATGACGCCCGACCCTGACGACGAGAGCTGTCATTACGAGTGAACACCGCGTACAGCACTAACCCTATGGCAATGGTGGCCAGACCAATTAATGATTCCAAGGGACGGCGGAGGGCAGCCAAGCTGGCGAAACCGAGAGTGCACACAATAAAGGCAACCGGTACGAATGGATAGCCAAGCATGGGCGTAGGACTGGAGAGCGGGTCTGTAGTGTGTCGCTGGGCGGTTCGATGTAACACAAACAGGCTTGCGACTGTGGCCGCTGCGCTGATGGACAGTATAAAGCCTAGATACGACAGAAGTTCTTGCAGACCGGTAAGCAGAATGACCACGCAGGCTAGGATCACTTGCAGGGCCACAGCAGCGCGGGGCACGTCGCCGTGCATCCGCAGCACGCGCGGGAGTACACCGTCGTGCGCCATTTGCGCATAAACCCGCGGCCCGGACAGGACCATGGCCGACACTGAACTCACCAAGGCCAACGCGATGATTGCCCGTACCCCTAGCTCCAGCCACTGCCCACCCAGCACTGCAGCAGCATGTGCGGCAACATCACGTTTTCCGATAATCGCTGCGGAAGCCGGGGCATATACAAAAACCGCATTGAGTGCCAGATACAACACCATTACCAGCACTGTTGCCAAGACCATGGCTCGTGGCACGTTGGTCGCCGCGTCACGAGCTTCACCCGCGACATAGACTGCGGCGTTAAACCCGGAATAACTGAGCGATACCCACATGAGCGTTAAGGCAAACGCAGAGAGAGAGAAGGGTGGAACGGCGGAGGCAGACGGCGATAGGCCCTGCCAGGTGCCGCTGGGGAAGGTGGAGGCCGCATAACCGAGGAAGGCGACGAGCAAGACGAGCTTGAGGACCACCACAATGTTGTGGGAGACAGTGCCCTGTTGTTTGCGTAGCCCGTGTGCCAGCCCACACACCACAACCAGGGCAATGGCGAGGCTATCGGCCGGAAGCCACGCCGGGCGGATGATATCCGGCATGACATAGACTTCAAATGCGATCGCAGCAAAGGCGATCGCCCCGGTGAAACCGGCCAATAACGATACCCAACCAGCCAGAAACCCGGCCACCGGATGGATCGTGCGCGATAAAAATACATACTCCCCGCCGGATAGCGTGATACGCTGGGCTAATGCGCCGTAGCTCAGCGCGCCGCACACGGCTACCCCACCGCCGATCAACCACGCTGCAAGCACACGCTGTGGCGTACCTACATCGGCCAAAGCAAAGCCGGACGTGGTGAACACCCCCGCACCGATCATACTGGCCATGACCAGGCTGGTTAGCGTGCCTATCCCCAAATCGGACTTTTGCACCCCTCGCCTTCCTGAGCGCGTACCAGCGCACCAATCTGCCGAGCCCTCTAAAATTGTCTGTTTGCTGACTGATGGCCTATTTCTTCTCGCAGAAGAAGAAGACGCTATGATGTGTAGTGGCTCTATACGAAGAGAGACAGTGTTCCACGTGGGTAGTCAGATACTGCAATTCCTGCTCGGTAAGATACTTGCTCTGGAACTTGCCACTTCGGACGAAGTTGTTGATCATCGAAAAGGTAGAGTTTTTTTCGTCTGTCTCAACGCCGTAATCTGGATACAGATTTGGAAAGGATGTATGGACATCTTCTATGATGTAGATACCGCCGGACCGGACATGGGGGAAGAGAAAACCAAAGCTCGTCTGCTGCTGCTCCATAGTATGACCGCCATCATCAATGACGATGTCGAAATCAGAGCCATGGGCTTCGATAAACTGACCGAGCTGTTCTCTGTTAGCTTGATCGGCAATGGCCGTTATTATCCGATCAGTGTTGTACCTCGAAGAATCGTTAATATCTATTCCGAAGATTCTTGCGCTCGGAAAGTACTCCTCCCACAGGCGCAACGAGTCACCGCGCCAGACACCGATCTCAAGCACCCGTTTAGCCTGGTTACGGACGGGGCTAAAGAATTTTTCGTATAATTCTACGTAATTGTGGTCGGGTGCACATTTGTCGGTTTTGTGGGTTTCACACAGCTCAGTCAGCGACTGCGCCGCGACCGGAGGCGAACTGCCAGCGTATACCAAAGAGAAAAGAACCACACAGAGCAGTCTGTATACCATTAGTTTGAATTTCTCTTCTGGAGGAGGACTATCGTGCCACGTAAATTCCCCTGCGCTTGCGCGCTTCCCCCTTTGAAAAAGGGGGACTGAGGGGGATTTCCCGACGTTACTGCTTCAGTTGATACGGGGCTCACAGACCGTACACCTGGGCCACGTTCTGGCCCAGGATTTTCTGTCGGGTGGCTTCCGACATGGGCGCCACCAGCTCGCTCAGCTCCTGCATATAGTTGTCGGGATGATCCGGGTGGGGGAAATCCGAGGCCCAGAAGAACTTGTCCGCACCCACGAACTCGACCACATTGCCAAACGCTTTTTCGTCCGGGTCGCCGGAAATCCAGCACTGGCGCTGAAAGTAGTAGCTGGGCTTTTCTTTGAGTGGAACGCTCTCGCCGAGCGGGCTGTCATACACCGCGTCCATGCGGTTCAGCAGATAGCCGGCCCAGCCGGCGCCCGACTCCAGGACCACGACTTTGACGCTGGGAAAGCGGTCGAACAGGCCGTACTGGAAGAGGGCGGTGAAGGCTTGCAGCGGCCCCTGACCGCCGTGCACATTAAAATGCCATACGGCCCATTTCTGCATGTCTTTGAAACGCTGGTGGACCCGCTTGGACGGCGGCTCGCCGGCCGGGTGAATGCCGACCGGTACGTCCAACTCCTGAGCCTTGGCCCAGAACGGGTCGTAGTCGGGGTGGGCGTGGGACTTGTTGGTCGGGGTGAAGGGCGCGAAAAACGCGCCTTTGGCGCCGGCTTTGACCGCCCGCTCAAGCTCGGCGGTCGCCTGGTGCGGATCGCCCATCGAAATGTGGGCAACCGGAACCAGCCGGCTCTGGGTGTCGGAGCAGAAGTCGGTAATCCAGCGGTTGTAGGCGACGGTCAGGGCGTGCTGGTAGGCCAGGTCGCCGACCTCCTCGGTTTCCCAGACGAGTCCGATGCTGGGGTACAGAATCGCCTTGTCCAGGCCCTCCTGGTCCAGCCGTTGGACGCGCTGGCCGGCGTCCATTGAGCCGAACGGCGCCTCTCCCACATAGCTGAGGGTGGGGTCAGGTGTGGCGGACAGCTTTTTGCCCATCGCGCCAAACGCCGACAGGCTGCCGGCCGGCATGTATTTGAACGGCCGGCCGTCGATTTCCAGGTATTCCAGGCCCTTGTCGTTGACCCGCAGGTGGATCGCCCGGTCCCGGTAGGCCGGGTCGATATACGTCTGCCAGATGTCGGGCGGCTCAAGGATGTGGCCGTCGGCGTCTATGGCGCCGGAGTAGGGGAATTGGTGTGACATGCGCGGTCCTCCTCTTCACTGGACTGGGACGGAGCCGATGATCGTCCGACGGCGTCTATTGCGACTGAAAGACAAAAATCCGGCCGCTGGACACATTGTTGCCAATCGTCTGGCCCGAGGCGCCAATGGCAAACTCCGGGATGCCGTCGCCGTGCAAGTCGCCCGGAGACGCCAGCGTGTAACCAAACTTTGAGCCCTGGTGCGGGTTGGGGTTGTCAAAGGTAATCAGATGTCGGCCGTCCCAGCCGTTGAACACAAACACCGAGCCCTGGATTTTGAACTCATCCACGGTCTGGTGCGGCGCGCTGACCAGGATTTCCGAGGCGCCGTCCTCATTGATATCCGATGTCCAGGCTACCCGATAGCCAAAGCCGGCGTAGGCGTTATCCAGACCCGGGTCGTGGAGCGACAGGAGCAGGGAGCCGTCTGTGCCGCTGAACACGTAAGCCTCGCCCTGGGCGCGGTTTGCCTGCACGTCTTTATACGGAGCGCCGACCAGGGTGTCGGCGGTGCCGTCTTTGTTGATATCTCCGCCCGAGGCGATGTGCCAGCCAAAGACCGACCCGGCCTGGGGCTCGGGTGCCTCAATGGTGTACAGCAGGCTCAGGTCTTGGCCGCTGATGGCATACACCCGACCCAGTATTTTGTGCGTATCAACATTGGTATACGGCGCGCCAATCAGCATATCGGGCGTGCCGTCGCCGTTCAGATCGCCCGCCCCGGCAACAGACCAGCCAAAGGTGTCCTGACCGGGCGGGGCAGGCGGGGCCAGGATGTGCAGCAGGCTGCCGTCCTGGCCGTTGAAGACATACGCCCGGCCAGAGCCGTTCTGGGCTGGCGCACCGATGATAAGTTCTGGGATGGCGTCGCCGGTGAGGTCGCCCAGCGCTGCGGTTGAAAAACCGAAGGCGGCTCCGGCGTCCTGAGCGGGGGCTTGCACGCTATAGAGGAACTGACCGTCCTTGGCGCTGAACACAAACGCCTGACCGCTGCCGACTTTTTTGAGTCCCGGGCCTTCGGTCATGCCGGCCTGTTCGCCCATGGTGATCGACAGGGCGCTGCCGGCCTCGCCCTGGCCGATGGCGCCGACCACCAGATCGGCGAGCCCGTCGGCATCAACGTCTCCGATGCGGGCCACGGCAAAGCCGAAAGCCGAGTCTGCTTGGGGAGACGGGTTATCGATCATATACAGCGGCCACCCGTTGCTGCCGTCATACACAAAGACCCGCCCCTGCCTGTCATTATCGTCCCAGCGGTGCTGATAGGCGCCGACCACATAGTCCGGCATCCCGTCGGCGTTGACATCGTCGATAATATCGAAGGCAGAGGCAAAACCGGTCAAGGGCAGCTTGTTGGGATGGTCGATATTCATGACACGCGGGTTCGCCTGAGCGGGCGCGTGGCAGAAAAGCAGAACGGCCAAAACCAGATATGAAAAGACACGGGTGAACAATGACACGGCAGACGCTCCTTGTACTGGGTGGGGGTATGAGAGGCGAGGGATATCAGGACAGCCGCCCGACGGCAAGATGCGGTCCGCCCGCCAGAGTCAGACGGGCTGCACGGTGCTGGGGCGGACAGGGAGCGCCGGACTTCCCCGAATCCCTCTCCCTCTGTATAGTAGCTGGCTCGTGGAGACCGACACAAGCCGCGTTTTCAAGGCCGGCAGGAGGAAGACAGCATGGCTGAATATATCGATATCGAACAGGCAAAAACCGCAACCGGACTGCGTCTGGTTGTGCCTCCGGGCCGTCCCAACCCGTGGGCCGAGGGCCTCAAGGGCATGTGTTACGTGAAACAGATTCCCTACCGGCGGGTGGCCAAAGGCCAGGGCCACGACCCGGCCCTGCAAGATTGGACCAGCCAGGCCAGCGCGCCGGTCGCGGTCTGGAACGACGAACGGCCCCGCAGCAGCTGGAACGAGCAGCTGTATCTGGTTGAGCGTCTGGCCCCAGACCCGTCGCTCATCCCCGACACGGCCGAGGACCGGATTGTGATGTTCGGGCTGTGCAACGAGCTGTGCGGCGAGACCGGATTTGGCTGGTCGCGGCGTCTGATGCTGCTCCACGGCATCCTGTCGAACCCCGACGCTCCCGAGCCGGCCGCCGCGTTTGCCACCTATATGGGCGGCAAGTACGGTTACAGTCAGGCCGAGGCTGAGGCCGCGCCCCGGCGGGTGGCTCAGATCCTGGAGACGCTGAGCGCGCGTCTGGCCCAGCAGCAGGGCCGCGGCAGCCGGTTCCTGATCGGCGATAGCCTCTCGGCCCTGGACATCTATTGGGCGACCTTTGCCGTGCTCGTCCAGCCGCTACCGGCCGAGCTGTGTCCGATTGACGAGCAGCTGCGGGCCTCGTTCGTGAATACCGATCCGATGGTCGCCGCCGCCCTGTCGCCCCAGCTCCTGGAACACCGCGACCGGATCTATCACGACCATCTCGAGTTGCCGATGGATTTGTAGCGCTCGTACGGAGTAGGAAGCATCCGTGCGAGCGGTGCGGGCGAAGGAGGAAGGACACATGGCCCAATCACGCATGGCAGGTTCCGTGTTGTTGGTCGGTAGCATCCCCGGAGACAATGCCGTCGAGGTTCTCAGCGCCAGTGGGCCGGCAGTCGGGAGCTATGTAACCGGCTTGCCGGACGGCGAGACCGGCTATCGCCGCATGTTTGTTCAATTCCTGGGAGCCCGGATTTTTCACGGCCACCCCGGACTGGAGACTCTCCAACGGCCCCAACCCGTGGCCGGCCAGGAGCGGTGGTACGTGGATACGTACGAGAAGTTGGGGGAGAGCTGGCTGTTTAAGGTCAAGGACGGGCTGGAGACCCTCCGCTTCGAGCAGCTGGGTTATGCGGCTGAGGCGATACGTTCCTATCAGGACTTTTGCCGCTTACGGACGGCAGGCGTCATTCCGGCCGGGGTGCGCTTCCAGGTCTCTATACCGCTTACCGAGAGTGCTACCCGCGCGTATGTCACCAGCGCCCGCGATTACGAACTGATGCGGGCGGCCTATGAAGAGGCGATGGAGCGGGAAATTGCCCAAATCCTCAGCGCGATCCCCGCTGATGACTTGGTGCTGCAGTGGGACATCTGCGTGGAGGTGCTGGCCCTGGCGCTGCAAGATCAGCTCGGGGCGCCGTGGCAGCCCCCCGGAGATCCGTTTGAGCGCTATCTGCAAGCCCTGAGCAGTCTGGCGCAGCATGTGCCGGACCCGACCCTCATGGGCTGCCATCTGTGTTATGGCGACTTAGACCACAAACATCTGGTCGAGCCTGCGGACCTGAGTCTGGTGGTCCGGATGGCGAACGCCGCGACGCAAGCGGTGTCCCGCAAGATTGACTTTTTCCATATGCCGGTGCCGCGGAGTCGGGACGATGCCGCGTATGTCGCACCACTCAGAGACCTGGAGATTGGCGCGGCCAAACTCTACCTCGGCCTCGTGCATCTCACCGATGGAATAGAGGGTACGCTGCGCCGGATCGGTACGGCTCAGCGCGCCTACTCCGGCTTTGGAGTGGCCACCGAGTGCGGCTTGGGACGCCGGCCACGCGATACGATACCCGAGCTGTATCGTCTCCATGCCGAAGCGGCCGTAGCCCTGTCGGTTTAGGCTGAGACGAGAGCTGGCCGCCGCTTCCCAAGCCTGTGTCCGGGACGGCTCTTGCGCTGCCTAACGCTTCGGCATGTGGATAAAATGGCGCCGCTGGGGGTCCAGAAAATCCCACGGCTGGGCGCTGGCGGTGTAAATGTCCATGCCGACCCGCACCCAGCTCGGATCGTCCAGGCTCGACGCGTGGATGACCAGAATATCAGGATAGGCCGTGTTTTTGAGCATCAGCCGGGCGCCGCAGGTCGGGCAGAAGCCCCGGCTCATGGTATGGCCCCGGTCGGCCAGCGTGTCGTGGTAGATGGGGCTGGCCTGGCTCAGACTGACCGATTCGACGGGCACGACCAGATTGGTGGCAAAGGCGCTGCCGCTCGCCCGCTGGCAATCCCGGCAGTGACAGTTGGCAACCATGAGCGGCTCGGCCGAGCACTCATAGCGAATGGCGCCGCACAGGCAGCCACCCGAGAAGGGGCTTGGCATAGGGGTACTTCTCCTCTCGCCTCCCGTCTACCACGGCCGCCGTGCCGGCTCAATCATTGCGGCGGTGGGCAATACCTGTAAGACTGACCCGGATCAGAAAGGAGACCGTCATGAGCTACAAACAAATTGTGTATGAGGTCCAAGACGGGGTGGCGACCCTGATGCTCAACCGCCCCGACCGCCTGAACGCCTGGACCCCGGTCATGGAGCGCGAGGTCCGCGAAGCCATGACCGTCGCAACAACCGATGAGGCGGTGCGGGTCATTATTCTAACCGGGGCGGGACGCGGGTTCTGCGCCGGCGCCGATATGTCGGGGCTCAACCAGGCCAGCCAGAGCGCTGGGTCGGACAGCGCGCCGAGCGACCGCCACGCCACCATGCGGGCCGAGGGCTACGCCGCCGGCCCGATCCCGGGTGGGCTCGACCTGCCCCAGGCCTTCTCCTACCGCCACGCCTATTTCCCGACCGTCCCCAAGCCGATTATCGCCGCGCTCAACGGCCCAACCGCCGGGATCGGGCTGATTGTGTCCCTGTACGCCGATATCCGTTTTGCCTCCCAGGCGGCCGTCTTCACCACCGCCTTTGCTCGCCGGGGACTGGTCGCCGAACACGGCATCGACTGGATCCTGCCCCGTGTCGTCGGTCTGCCCAACGCGCTCGACCTGCTCATGTCGGCCCGAAAAATCAGCGCCGAAGAAGCGCTGCAAATGGGTCTGGTCAACAAGGTCTTTGCCCGTGAGTCGTTCATGGAGGAGGTCCGCGCCTATGCGCTCGAACTGGCCCTGATGGTCTCGCCGCGCTCCATGCGAACGATCAAAAACCAGCTCTTCCGAGCCCAGAACCTGGATTTTGGTCAGGCTCTGTACGCGTCCATCCCGGACGTGGTGGACAGTTTGCACAGCGAGGACTTCAAGGAGGGGGTAGCGCATTTTGTTGAGAAGCGCCCGCCGCGCTTCAGTGGACGCTGATCTCTTCTCGCTCGGCCAGCTATCAGCGTTCACCTTTACCGGGCGATGAGGGAGCCTACCAGTCGTCATACTCGTCTCCGGCCGCAGCCGGGCTGTGG
>JAAXHF010000211.1 GCA_012271025.1 Deltaproteobacteria bacterium
GGCTTCTGTTCCTGATTCCACATGACCTTGGCCCCAGCCAGCGGGTCGTTGAGGTCAATGTTGGGAAAGGGCAAGCCCGCCACATAGTTGAACATCTCCCGTCCGTCGGGCGAAATCTCGACCTGGCCCGAGAATTTCTCAGTCGCTTCCTGGAAGAGACGGGGCAGGGGGATCTTGATCGTCTCGATGACCCTGATCTCCATCCCCTCGTTGACGTACCACGCCACACCCGGGATGATCAGGTCACCGGCTTCGGCGATATTGTCTTTGGTATACACCTCACCGGTGTATTTGTGCTCAGGGCCGGTACACTCGACAATGGTGCAATCTTCATACGCGGCGTTGACCGGAACCGCCAGACTGAACGCGCCGATGGCCAGCGCGGCACAGGCGGTTCCCACAAGTTGCTTCAGCTTCATAGGATTCCCTCCTTGGTGGAGTTTAGCTCATTTCCTACAGCCAAGAGGAGGAGGAAGAGTGGTGACGGCAGGGGAGGATAGAAGGCGAGGATCTGAAACGAGGAGCTTGTGCAAAGGTCTCCTAGCTTGCTGGCTACCCTGTTCGGCTTATCGAGCGTGGCGGGGCGCGTTCCATGGCATTGTCTCCTTTCTGTCCAGACTGGACGTTTGCTAGGCGGCCTGTTGGACCTTGTCTCTCAGCAGCTTGGCGATGATCTGGTCGATGACCTGGTCGGCCAGGCTGCGGACCTCGTCCCGGGTTTTGGGCTGGATCGGATGCTGGACCAGAATCGGCTCGTAGTCCGGCATGCCGAGCGCGGTGCACTGGGCGTGGGCCGCCCCGATGAATTCGGTGGTGGTCACATTGGCGGTCGGAATCCCCTGTTCTTCAAAATAGACCACATCGTGCGAACTGCACGAAATGCAGCCCCCTCAATCGCTGAGGGCTTCGATGATGGCGTCGCACTTCTGGCTGAGCTCGGCTTTGAGCGGCTCGGGCGCGGTCCGGGCGACCGTCGGCTTCATGCGACGCAGAACGTCTTTTACCCCGTACTGCTCACGCAGGACTTCTTCCACCCGGTCGAGGAAGAAGGCGCCCTTGGCCTTGCTGATGTCAAGCAGGCCGACCGTCTTGCCGGCCAGGCTCTCCAGCCGAGGAGCGAAGGCTTTCCGCTCGCGTTCGACGACATCCGTCGGGTCGAGTAAGATATCTCCCATTCAACACCTCCTTGTTCAGGTCTGAATTTCTTTGGTGGTGATACGGCTGCCGGCGTCAAACCCGGCCCAGCCCTGGACGGCTGCGGAAAAGCGACCCGCCGTGCCACCGGCCACAATAATAACAATGTTCTCCGGTTTGGGAAACTTGGGAAAGAGCGTGTCGTCAGTCGGCGGCGGACGGTCTTTCTTGGGCGTCCTGAGCATGCTGACGCCGGCTCCTTCGCCGCCGTTGACGCCGGGGCGGAGTTCACGCAACGGACGGCGGATGTTCTCGTACAGAAATTGGCGCAGATCGTGTTTTGACCAGCCGTCCTGGGCGAAGGTTTTGGCGTGCTCGGGGCAAACGACCAGAACGGTGTCCGAGAAGAGTGGATAGTTTTTATGGTTCCACAGACCGGCCATGGTCCAGCCCAGGGACAGCGCCAACTGCTCGGCGTTGCGGCTGGCGTGATCGTTGATCTGTAGCGGAGAGTGGCCGCCGAACAGGGTCACGGTACTCTGCTCGGGGCGAAAGCCTTTTTCAACGTGCAGCGGCTCCCAGGGGCTCTCCTCCTCGTTTTCGCCCACGCAGAAGGTGTACTGGGCGGGGTGGCCCATGGTTGCCTTGGTGATCTCGTGGGGCTTGGCGCCGCCGATATTGATGATCATCAGCCGCAGGGCGCGGCCGATGGTCGCGTTGGCCCGGAAGCCGTGGCCCATTGCGTTATGACCGCAGTTCACCCCGATCTGGTGACGAACCGGGCCGTTGATAATCGTCATCGGCGAGGCCGAGAAGGTCGTGACGTTGATGCCATGAATGCAGAACTGCTCCTCACATATGGCCTCAACCGCAGCCAGGACCGTCGGAAAATACGACGGGTGACAGCCCGCCATGACCGCATTGATCGCAATCTTCTCTACGCTTGCCCGGCCGTAATTGGGACCGATGGTGCCGATCTCCTCTTTTGGATCACGGGCTGTGGCGGCCAGCATGCGTGCCACCCGCTCCTGGGTGGGCGGGACGACCGGCAGGCCGTCCGTCACCCCCCGCCCATACAGCAGTTCAACCGGATCGTCTTCTTGGACCTCGATGCGTTGCGAGGCCAGGTGTGCTGAGGCTGCCATGCTGCGGGCCCTCCTTGTTATTTGATCGCCTGAGGATTCACTGGTGAGCCAACCGCTCCGGTGATGGTCAGCGGCGGGGCGACAAACATGAACTCGTACACCCCGTCGGCCGCACAGTCGTCGGCCAACTCTTCGAGGTCAAAAATCTCGCCCACCAGCATGCCGGCGTGCACGATCAGAATCATGTGCAGGGGTTGGAAGATGTCGGGCGTTTCATTTGGAATGACCTCGGTGCCCCAGGTGTCGGTGGCATAGCCGGCGACCTGCTTGTCACACAGCCATGACGCGCACGCCACACCCAGCCCCGGCGCATCGCCGCCGCTATAGGTGCCCCAGTCGTTTTCGGCCCGGACCTGGGCGATCTGGCCGGTGCGAATAATGACGATATCGCCGGTCCCGACACTCACCCGTCCCAGTGCAGCCGCGCCGTCGAGGTCTTCGGGTTGAATCGCTTCTCCGGGCTCCAGCCAGTTTTTGCCCTTGTAGCGAGGGATATCGAGCAGCACGCCGCGAGAGATAATCTTGCTTTTGGCGTTTTCGATGCCGTTTCTTTTGGCTCCGCTGCTGGTCACGACCTCCGCCCCGTAGCCATTGTACATCTTGTCTTTGTACAGGATATGGGCCAGGGCGTCCCACTGGGTGGCGCACTGGAGCGGCATGGTCACCGCGTCGTCGGTATATTGCAGGTTGGGCAGATGTTTCTGGGCGCCGACCGCGATGTCACCCCCGTCCTGGATCATGAAGTGAATGGGATTGAAGCGGCCAAAGGCGCCGGTCTGGGGGCCTTTATCGTCAAAGGGGATGGCCAGCGAAATGGCCTTGCCCTGGGTGACCAGTTGTGCGGCGCTGACCACTTTCTCGGGGGTGATGTAGTTCAGGGTGCCGAGCTGATCCTCAGAGCCCCATTTACCCCAGTTTTTGTACTTTTGGGCCAGGGCTTCAACGTCTGCCATTGAGTATTGTTGTCCCATATTTCGTTCTCCTTCTACTCAACGCCTGTCTTCCCACATCTGACAGCCGTGCGTCAAGACAAAGATATCCCTAGCTGCCCTCTGCGATCAGGCAGAGGGCGTGCCGTCCGGCGGCTCAGGTGCCGAGTAGTGTGCCGGGCGTTTGGGGCTGACCCTTGAGGAATTCGGTAATGGCTAAGCGTTTTTTTCCGGCCAGCTGCACTTCTTCGAGGGCCAGGGCTCCACGGCCGGTGGCGATCAGCAGTTGGCCCGAGGCGGACGGCAGGACTGTTCCCGGCGCCACGTCTGAGACCGTGGACTGTATGACCCGGGCGGCGGAGATTTTGAGCAGCCTGCCCCGCAGGCTGGTATAGGCCGACGGCCAGGGATGGAAGGCCCGAATGCGTCGTTCGATACTGAGCGCGTCCTTGGTCCAGTCGATGCGGCCGTCTTCTTTTTTGATCGCCGTGGCGTACGTCACCTGGCTCTCATCCTGCGGGCGGGCGACGAGCCGTCCGTGCTTGAGCAGGCCCAGAGCCCGGTCGAGTGTTTCGGCTCCGAGCACGGACAGTGTGTCGTGCAGGCTGCCACCGGTTTCGGTTTCGGTGATGGGACAGGCTTTTTGCAGCAGAATATCGCCCGCATCCATGTGCTCATTCACCTGCATGATGGTGACGCCGGTCTGCCGCTCGCCATTGGCAATCGCCCATTGAATGGGCGCCGCCCCCCGGTACTTGGGCAGCAGGGAAGCGTGGACATTGATGCAGCCGTGGGGCGGCAGGTCGAGCAGACTTGTGGGCAGCAGCTTGCCGTAGGCTGCAATCACCAGCAGGTCGGGCTGCCAGTCACGCAGTCGGGCCACGACCTCGGGCGGGCGCAGCTTGGCGGGCTGAAAAACCGGAATGTCGTGTGCGAGCGCGCAGGCTTTGACCGCCGAGGGACGCAGCGCCATGCCTCGACCGGCCGGTTGGTCGGGCTGGGTGACCACACCGACGAGGGTGTCTGGTCCCTCAATCAGAGCCCGCAGTGACGGCACGGCGAAGTCCGGCGTGCCCATGAAGACGAGACGCAGGGGTTTCACCGTGTCCGTAGAGGGGAAGGGGGGGTTCTTCCTGACACGCTGGTCGTCCTCGTTCGGTGTCAGATTACCGCTTGAGTGGGCGGCCTTCACGGATCAGTTTCTTGACCCGTCGACTGTAGATGTCGCGCTTGAGCCGGCTGATGCGGTCGATGAACAGCTTGCCGTCAAGATGGTCGATCTCGTGTTGCAGGGCCACGGCCAACAGGTCTTCAGCCTGCAGGGTGATTTCTTTTTGGTCAAGCGTCCAGGCGCTGACCTCGACTTTGGCGGCCCGTTTGACCTCGGCGGTATAATCAATGACGCTGAGACAGCCTTCTTCCCACACCACAGAGCCTTCCCTGGCGGTGACACGTGGATTGACCAGCTTCAGCAGCTCCTTGCCGGGCTCTTCATGGTTCACGTCGAGAACGATAACACGTTGGGTTGTCCCGAGCTGGGGGGCGGACAGACCCACACCCGGCGCGTCATACATGGTTTCCACCATGTCTTCGATCAGGCGCGCCAACTCACCGTCCATGTGCTCGACCGCAGCCGAGGTTTTGGTCAGGCGCAGGTCTGGAAAATGCAGAATGTCTCGTATCATCAGGCTCCCTTTGTTGATTTCTATAACATGCTATACGGATCGACATCAACGATTGTCCGCAGGCGTGGCTTGGTCGGACCGAATTCCTGGACGAGTGCGTGGCGAACCTGTCGGATCAGACCGTGCAGGGCGCGCGCCTGCTCGCCCTTGAGCAGTAGCTGCCAACGGATCCGGCCTTTCATCTTTTCAATCGGCGCCGGCGCCGGACCCAGCACCAGCGCCTCTGGAACGTGGTCTTGGATGAGAGCCTGTAGACACTCGGCAAAGCGCTCGGCATAGGCCACGACTTCTTCGCTATCGGCGCCCTCAAATCGAATATTCACCGCCCGGGCGAACGGCGGGTAGTCGAGCTGTCTGCGGTAGTCCAACTCCTGGTCGGCAAAACGGCTGAAGTCGTGCTGGAGCGCAGCCCGGATACTGTAGTGATCGGGCGAGTAGGTCTGAATGATGACCCGGCCCGGTTCGTCTCCGCGACCGGCCCGGCCGGCCACTTGAGCCAGCAGCTGAAAAGTCCTCTCGGCCGCCCGGAAGTCGGGCAGGTTGAGAGAGAGGTCGGCCAGCACGACGCCGACCAGGGTGACCCGTGGCACATCGTGGCCCTTGGCAATCATCTGGGTCCCGATCAGGACGTCCAGTTCTCCCGCCCGCCAAGCGCCTAAAATGCGCTCCAGCGCGCCGCGCCGGCGGATCGTGTCGCGGTCAAGACGACCGATCCGTGCGTCGGGCATCAGTTGGACGAGGGCTTCCTCAACCTGCTGGGTCCCGACTCCGCTATCTTTCAGCGACCCACTCGAACAGCTCGGACAGCGCTCCGGTGGAGGTTTGGAGAAGCCGCAGTAATGACACCGCAGGGCGTGGTTCGTGCGATGCCAGGTGAGCGTCACGCTGCAGTGCGGGCAGAGCAGCGCTTCCCCGCACTGCTGGCACTGGAGGTAGTTCGCATACCCCCGCCGGTTCATGAACACCAGACTCTGCCGGCCGGCTTGGTGGTTTTCCACCAGGGCGTGCTGGAGGAGGGGGGAGAAAATTCGATCCGTCCGGCTTGGCTGGGCGTCCGGTTTTGGCCGACCCTGGCGGCGCAGGTCCACTACCTGCACCGCCGGGAGCGGACGTGAGGCAATCCGCTGGGGCAGGCTTAGCAGGGTATAGCGCCCGGACTGGCTATGCAGGTAGCTTTCGAGCGAAGGGGTGGCCGAGCCCAGGACCACCGGACAGGAGGAGATCCTGCCACGGACCACGGCCAAGTCTCTGGCGTTATACCGGACACCCTCTTCCTGCTTGTAGGCGCTGTCGTGCTCTTCATCGACCACGATCAGGCCCAGCTGGCTTACCGGGGAGAAAATCGCCGAGCGGGCACCAATAATGACCTGAGCCTCTCCGCGTGCAATGCGTTGCCATTCTGCCCGGCGCTGGCTGGTCCGCATACTGCTGTGCACAACGGCGACCTGCGATCCAAAACGCTGTTGGGCGCGCTCGACCAGCTGGTGGGTCAGCCCAATCTCGGGGACCAGTATCAGCACCCGCTTGCCGCTACGCACAACAGCCTGCGCAGCGTGGATATACACCTCGGTTTTCCCGCTACCGGTTACCCCATGCAGCAGAAACACCCGAAAGGTCCCGGATTCGACGCCGGTAGTGATTTGTCTACAAGCTGCAGTTTGTTCGGCCGAGAGGTGCAAAGGAGGGGCACTGGCCGCCGCCCTGACCGGAGCCGCCGAAGCGGCTTTGGGCTGGCGTGCTTGCGGAATATGCTCTCGGACGGTGAGCAGCTGGCGGGCTTCGAGGCTGTGCAGGATTTTTCCTATCGGTAAGCCGGGAAAGCGTCGGCCGAGGGTCTTTGTGGTGACCCGTTTTTTGGCCAACACGAAATCCAACACGGTTTTTTCTCCGCCCCTCAGCTCTGGCTGGTTCGGCTCGACAGCGGCTGAGGACCGCTCCTGAACGTCCGAAGTATCTGAAAAGGCGAGGCTTTTGACTTTTGACGGTTTGACCGGGGTCACCACCCGGGTACTCTCGCTACGCAGGCTGCTGGGCAGCATCGTACTCAGCACTTCCCCCAAGGCCACCATATAGTACTTGGCTGTCCACCGCCACAATTCCATCATCTCTTCAGAAAAAATAGGGACTTCATCGAGAACATCAAGAATATCCTTCAAGTTTCTATCGGTTAAGTCATGAGACGTGCTGACCCGTGTCACCACCCCGGTCATTTTCCGACGACCAACCGGCACGAGAACCCGTATGCCAGGGGCGAGGTGAGCCTGAAATACCTCGGGAATGGCGTAGGTTAGTTCTTCATGGTGACTGATTGGGGCGGTGACCACCACAAAAGCGAAAGTAAAAGATGAAGTTTTCGATTCAAGCATTTGACAATATACTTTTTGTTTGCAATATTAAGTGCCCGAAAAGATTAGAACTTGGAAATTTTCATGACGACTCTTGTGAGCGGCATAGGGGATTTCTTCCAAAAAGTCCTCAGACCTGTTTCGGTTTCATTCCGAGGAGAGAAAACCTATCTGAGCCTGGACATCGGGACAAGCTCGGTCAAAATGCTCGAAATACAGGACACCGATGGCGCCCTGCAGGTCATGCAGGCCGGCATTGAACCCCTCCCGTCGAACACCGTCCAGGCCGGCCTGATTCACGATGCGGCCAGACTGGCCGCATCTCTCCAGAGCCTGATAGAGGCGCATCAGATCAAAACCACCGATGTGGTCACGGCCCTGCCCGGCTCTGTCGTGGTCAGTAAGCGTCTGACTCTTCCAGCCCAGGAGCCGAGAGAGCTGCACCAGAGCATTCTGTTCGAGGCCGGCAACGTTATCCCCGAGAGCCTCGAAGAGATGAGCATTGATTACCAGGTACTGGGCCGGACTGCAGACACCCAGACTGTCGATATTCTGCTCGTTGCAGTCCGCAAAGACGTGCTTGAGGGGTATGTGACGGCGATGCGTCAGGCCGGCCTCGTGCCGCGTATCGTTGATGTTGACTCTTTTGCCCTCGAAAACGGGTTTGAACTCAACTACCAGGCCATGCCCGACGAGACGATTGGCCTGATTGATATTGGCGCGCAGTCCGCTTCCATTCATATCGTCAAAGATGGGCAGTCGGCGTGTACCGCCGAGGTGCCAGTTGGCGGGCAGCACCTCACCCACTTCCTCGCCCAGGAGTTGGGTATTGACCACGGGCAGGCCGAGCGGCTCAAGCTGGATGCTGAAGATCGGGACGCCGTCCAGCCCCTTCTCGCCCGAGCAGCACAGCAATTGGTGGATGAAGTCCAGCGTGGGCTGGGCTTTGCCTGGTCGGACGCGGGCCACGATCAACTGCATACGATCTATGTCAGCGGGGGTAGCGCTCGTCTGCCGGGCCTCGTTTCGACCATGGCGACACGTTTCGGGGTAAAGACCGAGATTTTTGAACCCTTCCGCCTGCTGGACGTGCATCCGTCCGTTGATGACGTATGGCTTGACCGCCATGCCGCCAGCTTTGCCGTCGGTGTTGGGCTGGCCACCAGACGACCGGGGGACAGATGAGTATTCGGATCAATCTTCTCGCCGATGTCGGCCAAGAGATCAGCCCTTCACACCGAACAGAGGGCGTCCTTGCCAGCGCGCTGCTTGTGGCAAGCCTGGGCACCTTTGGCTCAATGTACACCGCACAGTCGAGCCAAGCCCAGACTCTCATCACGCAGCAGGACCGTCTGGAAAGCGAGTTGGGTCCCCTGCGTGAGCATGCCGCGGCTCTCCTCAGCCACCAGCAAGAGCAAGCCCAGATGGAGGAGAAAATCAAGCTTATTCAGGATCTTATGTCCTCTCAAAGCCAGGCCAGGGCGGTGCGGATTCTGGACGATCTGAGCGTCCATACACCTGAATTTGCGTGGTTGACGGAGTTCGCCGAGCGCGCCGGCTCGGCCAGGCTTGAGGGGCGGGCGGTTGACAACCAGACGGTTGCCTCCTTCGCCCATAATCTGGCCCAGTCGGCCTACTTTGAGAACATTGAGATCCGCGAAACGGTCCGGGAGCAGGTGCCGGCCGGCGCGCCGTCGCTCACCCGCTTTGTGATTGAGAGTGGGGTGACCGATGGGCGAAATACCTCGGCCGGGCTGGCAGCCGAGGCTGTTGAGCGGCAATTGACACAGGAAAAAGCCGATCAGCTGCGGGAGTTTATCGAACAGACACGCTGAGCGTGATGGGGCCATATGTTGGACGATTTCTTTGATCTGCGCCTGCAAACCCGCCTCTTGGTGTACGGCCTAGCCGTTGCCCTGCTGGCCGGGGGGTACCTGTTTGGCGTCCATTTTCCGCAGGCAGACCAGATCGTCCGTCACCACACGCAGCTCGCCGCCCTGCGGATCGAGCGGCACCGCCTCCAGACCCGGGTGGCCCAGGACGGGACAATCCGGGACAACGTCGCCGCCACCGAGCGTCGCTTCACCGAACTCAGAACCCGGCTGCCCGAACACACCCAGACCGCACAGCTGCTGCGTCAGGTTGCGGGCCTCGGCCAGGACGCAGGCCTGGAGGTAGTCCTGTTTCGGCAGCAGCCCGAGGTCAAAAAAACCGTGTATGCCGAGATTCCTGTCGAGATGTCGGTCAGAGGCGGCTATCACCAGACTGCGATGTTCTTTGACCGGGTCAGGCAGCTCGACCGGATCGTGCATATCGGCAGCCTGAGCATGAAAAAACCGGATCGGGAGACGGCTGGGGCTGGCGGTCAGGTTGAAACGTCCTTTTTTGCCACAACCTATCGGCTGCTCAGTGAAGACGAACTGGCCGAGCAGGCCACCCATGAAGAGCGGGCATAAGAAGGGGAAGGACAAAGTCGCCATGTGTGTGTCTTGGACCGAACCTGCCGTCGCCTGGGGCGTTGCTTGCCTGGGCGCAACCCTTGCCATGCTGAGTTGCCCCGACTGGGTGTGGGCGCAGGCGGAGCACCGACCGGCAGAACCCGCAAGTGCGCAGGACGCTTACGATCCAAGGGGCAAACGCGACCCGTTTTCTTCCCCTTTTTCGCAGCTGAGCGAGTCTCCAGAGCCGAGTGCCGAGCCCCACAGCCCGCTGCAAGGGGTTGAACTGGAGCAGATCCGGCTGGTTGGCATTGTCATGAATACCGAACACGCCAGAGCCCTGGTCGAAGATCAGACCGGATTTTCCTACGTTGTAAGTCCGGGAACGCCGATTGGGCCACGGGGAGGCGTGGTGAAAACGATTGAACCGCGCCGCATCATTATCGAGGAGTACGAGGCCGATGTGTCCGGCAAGCCGCAGCGCACCCAACACGAACTCACACTGATGGCGGCCACGGCTGCCCCGGCCCAGGAGACACAGCGCTAGGCTGGCGGTGCCAGGGCGGCCACGGGTATGACGATGCGACAGGGATGGATGATACAGGCGCCAAGGACAGCGCTCGGAGTCTGTCTGGCTTTCGGCTTGGGCGCGTGTGCGGCCCAGGTGCCCGGCCCGACGCCGGCTCCAGACCCCCAGGCTGCTGCCGTCCCCGCCATCACCGCGTCTGCCCGCCAGGTTGAACCGGCCGACCCGCTCCTGATCCAGGAAGTGCGCCTGACCGAAACGGCCGGACAGCGCCGCGTGCGGTTTCAATTTTCCCAACCACCCCACGGCATCGATTATTTCCCCTTACGGGACCCGAGTCGTCTGGTGATTGATGTCCAAGGGCCGATTGCGTCCCTGCCCCAAGTCGAAACCTATAATACGCTGGACCAGCTGGTCTCGGCCGTGCGGATCAGCATCTATCAGGGCCGCATCCGTCTGGTCATCGACATGGAGAGCGAAGAGGTTCCCCCCTTTTCGGTCGATCAGCGCGAGAGTGTGATCACGGCCTATCTCGGCCACAAGCAGGACGTGTCCGCCGCGCCCCAGACGTCGAACACCCAGGTGCTGATGGCTGCCGAACATGATACACCCGGAGCACCCGCCTCAGTGCGACAACAGCCCCAGACCTCCCAGCTGCCGGCCGATGTGGCGCCCGAATCCGGACAACGCAGCCCTGCCCCAATCGCTCGTGCCGAAGTCTCGGAGCCGGCCTATACCGGAACACAGGTCTCGCTCGACTTCAGAAACGCCGACATTCACGATGTCTTCCGTATCCTGGCCGATGTCAGCGGTTTCAATATCATTGCCACCGATGATGTGCAGGCGCGGGTGACCCTGAAGCTCGTTGAGGTGCCCTGGGATCAGGCGCTTGACGTGTTGTTGCAGGCCAACGGGCTGGAGAAGATACAGTCGGGCAATGTCGTCACGGTTTCTACCTCACAACGCCTGGAACAGGAACGCAGCGCGCGCTTGGCGGCCAAACAGGTGGAACAGCAGCTCGCCGATCTTGAGACGGTCTATCTGACGATCAATTATGTCAAAGCGACCGAGGTGGTCGAGCTGATCAGCCACGAAGCCGCCTCCGACGGGGGTGGGGTGGCGCTGATGTCCCCACGCGGCACAATTGCTGCGGATTCCACCTCAAACGTTCTCATTCTGCGCGATACGCCGGAGCATATTGTTGCCGTTCAGGAGTTGATCAAAAACATCGATATCCAGACGCCCCAGGTCATTATCGAATCGTATATTGTCACCGCCAGCGAAAATCTGGCGCGCGACCTCGGGATTCAGTGGGGCTCTCGTTATACGACCGGTCCGGCGAGCGGCAATCCCACCGGCGTCAATTTTCCGGGCACCCTTGGCGTGGGTGGGGTTGGGACGCCCGGAACCGGAGGCGTACCGTTTATCGCCGATTTTCCGGCCGCACTCGGCGCGCCGGCGCTGGACCTGTTCCTGGGTTCGCTCGACGGTTCACAAGCCCTCAATCTGCGCCTCAGCGCGCTTGAAACGCAGGGCAAGGCCCGGGTCATTTCCCGCCCTCGGGTAGTGACGATCAACAACACCCCGGCCCAGATTCGGAATCGGCGCGAGGTCCGGGTTCCGATCATCTCCGGCAACACGGTGGTCGGCGGACCGGGGACGACCGGCGGGAGCGACGCATTTGAGGAGTTTGATGTGGGTATTACCCTCGAAGTCGTGCCCCAGATTTCTTCGGACGGGTATATCCTGCTGGAAATCAACGCCGAGAGCAGTGAGCTTGCCACCCCCAGCATTCCGGCCGGGGCGGGATTTCCTCAGATCCCGGATGTACTGACCCGGACGGCGAGTTCGAACATTTTGATCAAAGCCGGAGATACGTTTGTTTTGGGCGGCATTCTCCAGGATGACCTCAGACAGGACGAAACCGGGATTCCATACCTGCGCAATTTGCCCGGCTTTGGCTGGCTCTTCCGGGGCAAAAACCGGAGCAAAACCAAAGACGAACTGCTGGTCTTTACCACCCCGCGATTGACCGCTGGGGTGTCACCCGCCGGCCTGCCGACGGCTCAGCAGCTGTGGCAGAACCGTTCTCAGAGACCGGACGCGACTGCTTCAGACAGGCTGCCGCCGGCCGCTGGAACGGCTGCGGAGGGAGTGTAGCGGGAAGGAGGGCTGAGAGAAAGAAAGCGTGGCTGGGACACTCGGAGGCTTGACTGTTAGTGGTGAGGGTGGAGCGGTGGAGTGGTGGAAGCGGGGGCAACACGCTTCTTAACTTCGAGCCTCCGAGTGTCCCTGTCAATGTGGCGATTGGGTGGTTGTGGTTGTGGAATGACAGGGATGAGATAGGGGTGAGGAGAGGGAAACTTTCCGTTGAGTGTTGCCCTCACCCCTATCAGAAAAATTGCCTCAAGGCAAGGTTACGATACAGGTGCGCCTGTTCAACAATAAGAATAAGGAAAACACCAGTGTTGAGGGGTGTGGAGAGGTGGGACAGGACTCGGGTCAGGACGGTGTGCTGGCAAGGAATGGCGGTTGGGATTCCTGACCTGAGGGTCTGTCTGTATGTCGGACAATATCATACTGACCGGCTTCATGGGGACTGGCAAGACCCAGGTCGGCAGACGCCTGGCCAAGCGGCTGGGGTGGCGGTTTGTTGATACAGACCTCCTTATCGAACAGGAACTCGACACCTCTATCCGGCAGCTCTTTGCGGAAAAAGGAGAAGCCTATTTCCGTGAACAGGAACGACGGGTAATCGCCCGGGTGTGTCAAGCCCAGCGGTGCGTGATCGCCACCGGTGGTGGGGCAATTGTCGATCCGGCCAACGCCCAGCAGCTTCAAAACAGCGGTTTGCTGATATGCCTGACCGCGACGCCTGAGGTCATTCTCGCCCGAGTACGGGGGAACACCGACCGTCCGCTCCTCCAGGCTGAAGATCCCCTGGCGACAATTCGGAGCCTGCTGGCACGTCGGTCTGATGCCTATGCCAGGGCACAGCTCACTATTGACACCTCACAGCAGAGTGTGGAACAGGTTGTTGCGGCCGTGCTGAACGCATATCGGGACTACGCCCGAGTCTAAGACAGTCCGGCCGTCCACACGTCTGCATATGAAGAGCATTACGGTTGATCTTGGCCAACGCTCCTACCCCATCGGGATTGGGTCCGGAGTCCTGGCCAATCTTGGTTCGCTGCTGAACGAGCGCGGCCTGACTACCAGGCGCGTTGCGGTGGTGACGGATAGCAATGTCGCTCCGTATTACCGCCAGCCGCTGGTCACCGGCCTGAGCGAGGCCGGGTATGAGCCGTGGGTCATCGTGCTGCCGCCCGGTGAACAGCACAAGGACCTTGCGACGCTGTCCCTGGTGTATGACAAGCTGATTGAGGGACGGATTGAGCGTCGTTCTGCGCTGATCGCTCTGGGCGGGGGGGTGATTGGGGATCTGACCGGGCTTGCCGCCGCCACGTTTCAGCGCGGTGTCCCTTTTATTCAGGTGCCGACAACGCTGTTAGCCCAGATTGACGCCAGCGTAGGAGGAAAAACCGCAGTCAATCATCCGGCCGGCAAGAATTTGATCGGAGCCTTCTATCAGCCGCGTCTCGTCCTCATTGATGTTGACACGCTCACAACCCTGCCCCAGCGTGAGTTCGTGGCTGGCCTTGCGGAGGTGATCAAGTACGGAGCGATTCTGAGCCCGGACCTGTTTGCCCTCCTGGAAGAGCAGCTCGACCGCCTGCTCGGCCTGGAGCCCGCGTTGTTGACCTCGATCATCAAGACCTGCTGTCAGCTCAAGGCGCAGGTCGTCGAGGCGGACGAGCAAGAGGCGGACTACCGGGCAATCCTGAACTTCGGCCATACGCTGGGCCACGCCGTTGAGAGCGCGACCGGCTATGGGCGGTTTTTGCACGGTGAGGCGGTCGCCATAGGCATGGCGTTCGCCGTCAAGCTGTCGCTGCAGCGTGGCGTGTGTGGAGCGGCAACCCGCGACCGTCTGGTGCGCCTGATCAAACGGGCCGGCTTACCGGTTGACATCCCGCCGGATATTGCCGAACAGCACCTCCGCGCCGCCATTCAGGCAGACAAGAAGGTCTCGGCCGGCAGCGTTAAATTCGTGTGTCTCGAACAGCTCGGAAAGACCCGCTTTGAGTTGCTGAGCGCCACCGACATCGTCCGTCACGTATCTCAGTGAGCGTCCCCATTCGTCATCCTCCTGGCCTGTGGCCGATGTTGATTACGGGAATGAGACGTTATACCCTGAGGTGGACTTCACGCTCAGGCCCCCACAGGTGTCGTATGAACGTATCGAAGCAGGCAGCAGTGTCTCATCTCTGTCTCGCCCTCGTGCTCTCGGGGTGCTCCTCAATGAGTACACAGAGTTCAACGCAGCCCCCCGGACCGCCACCGTCTTCAGCCCAGGCCCAACCGCCCGCCATCACCGAACCGGAACTCCAGGCCGGCTCCCAGGACGATCCATCGCTGACCCAGGGAGAGAACGTCGAGCGCATGGACCGGGCGCTGGCCCGTTCGCTCAATAAGTATGACGCCCGCCGGAATGCCCACAGCCAGGCCGGTGGGGGATCGCCCCCTGCCACCGCCGGCGGTGCGACCGATACAGTCCCAGGGGCCGCTGGGGGCGCTTTTCCTGAGCTGGGATCGGGCGGCTCAATCGCCTCTTCTGAGATATCGGGAACCGAGACGAATCCGCAGGTTCCCGCTGGGGCGCTTGGAGGCCCAACCCAGGTTTCCGACGTGACGGAGTTGAGCCCGGCCCTGGGGAGCCCGCCAGGCGGTGGCGAGCAAGAAACGCCGGACAGGACCGCCGGACGGGTGCCGATCGGACGGCGACCGGTTCTGGGCAGCGGCCAGCTCCCGGAAGACATTCCTGCGGCCGACAACGACAGCGTCCTCGAGGCGCAGATCCGGGCGGCAGCCATGCAGGAACAGGATCCGCACATGCGGGAACGGTTATGGAACGAATACCGTCGCTACAAGGGGCTGCCGGTACAAGAATAGGCGCGATTAGGTGTCAGGTGGAATTGGTGAAAACGTTTACCGTCTACTTGCTGTGTGTCGCCCTGACGCTTTCAGGCTGCGCCGCCAGCCCAGGATTGAGGCCGACTCACAGCGTCGGATTGCCCCCCTCGTCTGCCTCGGCTCAGGCTCCCGCCCCCCAGCCGATCAGTAACCACCCCAGACTGGACATCATTGTTCCAGTCTTTGATCCCGGCCTCTCCGAGGGTGCCGCCGAGGACGGGGTATGGCCGGAACTGCGACGGGCCGAGGCCAACCGCTTTGCCCACAAACTGAAACTGGCGCTCGAAGAGACCGGCGCATTTGGGGCCGTCCGGGTCACCCCCGATACGACCGCAACCGGCGACCTGTACGTGATGGGCACAATTCAGGAGTCGTCCGGCGAGGAAGTCACCATCGACCTGGAGGTCCGGGATATTTCCGGCGCCGACTGGTTTGACCAGTCCTTCAGCCATACGGTCGCCTCCAGTTTCCACACCAACATCCGCAACACGGGCAAGGACCCCTACGACCCGGTGTTCAGAAACGCCGCATATTACCTGGTCGAACAGCTCAACCAGCGGCAGGCCGCCTCCCTGGAACAGCTGAAAATGCTGACCGACCTCCGCTTTGGCGTCAGCCTCACCGAGGAAGCCTTCTCCGAACATCTCAAAATGGAAGCCGGTCAATTCGCGCTGGCCAGTTATCCCAGCAGCGATGATCCCATGCTGCTGAGAACCAAGGCCATTCGTGTCCGCGACCAGCTTTTCGTCGATGATTTACAGGACAACTACCGGGTGTTCAGCGATAAGATGGACGCCAGCTACCTGATCTGGCAGGAACACAGCTTGGCCGAACGTGAGGCGGAGAAACAGACCAAGCGGAAAGCCCTCATTCAGGGAGTCGCCGGCGCCCTGCTCGTCGGCCTCGGCATTGCCGGTATGGCTATGGCGCCCCAAGGCGGCCTCGGCACGGTCGCGACAACCGCGGGACTGGCCAGCGGCGTCGCCGGTGCGGTCATGCTCGGCAAAAGCTTTCAGACGAGCAAGGAGGCCAAAGTCCACCGCGATGCGCTCAACGAGCTTGGCGAGTCCATCGACGTTGAACTCGCTCCCCAGGTTGTTGCGTTTGAGCAAGACACCCAGAAGCTGACCGGGACGGCAAAAGAGCAGTTCGGTCAGTGGCGCGCCTTTCTCAAGAAAATGTACGAACAAGAGCAGACACCGGAGGTGGAACTCTAACAAGGTGAACGATGATCTCTTCTCGATGAGATGGTCATCATCGTTCACCTTGCCTGGAGCGCAGGAATGCTGGATGAGCGGCTCGCAGGCGCGAATCGGCACGCATGGAACACGTGGCTCAAGGCAGCCGCAGTCGTGGCCATCGGCATATCGGGCTTCGGACTGTGGCTGGCGGAACTCGTGATACCCCACCAACCGGCGGGCGAAATCGGCAGCTCTGCCCCCGAAGTGTCAAGCAACGCGACAATCCCGGGCTTGGACGATCTCCAGTCCGCTGCCCTGTCAATCGACGCCGACCCGCGCGAACGCTTCAAGCAGACCCTGGGTGAGTATATGCGCGAGGTCGAGCCGCTCATCCACAGCCGGACGTTCGCCAGCTGGGATGCGGTCGCCCAGCGCGACCTGACGGCTATGAAGGCCGCCGCCCTGCAGGCCTTCAGCGACGGAAACCACGCCGACGCGCTGTCACTGCTCACCACCGCGCTTGAAAAGGCGCGCACCGCGCTGGAGCAACGCGAGGCAGCGTTCACCACGGCGCTTGCGGCTGCGGACGCCAGCCTTGAACAGGACGACTACGATGCCGCCAGCCTGCATATCACTGAAGCCCTGCGCATCAGGCCGCAGTCGCCCGAAGCCCTGCACCTGCGGGCCGAGATCGAGGCATTACCGGAAGTGCTGGTCCACGTCGAAGCCGCGCGGATAGCCAGGCTGGAAAACAATACCCAGGCCGAGTTGCGAGCGCTGGAGGAAGTCGTCAAGCGGGATCCCTCCCGGCCGGCCAGCCGTCAGCGTCTGGCCAGCCTGAGGACAGCGATTCAGGATGACCGCTACAGCCGTCATATTGCCCGCGGGTTTGCCGCCCTGGAAAAGAACGATCTCGGCAGTGCCCAGGAGCATCTCAACCACGCGCGTGCACTCTTTCCCAATCGGTCCGAAACCGCCCTGTTGGCCAAACAGGTACGCGAACGTGATCATGGCTTGCAGGTCGAACGTCTGCTCCATCAGGCCCGCTCTGCCGAGCAGGCGGACGACTGGTCTGCGGCGCGTGACGCCTATCGGCAGGTCGAGGCGATCCGGCCCGGACACGCACCGGCCATCCAGGGCCGTCAGACTGCCGAGCGCCTCCTGGCTCTGCTCAGCGCCATCACGGCCCAGCTCGACGCTCCGCACCGACTGACGTTGCCACCCGTTGCCGCCCAGGCCCGAGAGCTGATCGCCCAGGGCAGGCAAGCCGGGCAGGCCAGTCCGCACTTGGCCGCCCGGGCTGCTGAACTCCGGCACACGCTGGAGCGCTACTCCAGACAGGTCCCGGTTCGGATCGTCTCCGACGGCAAGACAAAAATATCGGTCAGGGGAGTCGGTCGGGTCGGAGCGGTCGTCTCAAAGCTGATCCACCTCAAGCCGGGCGCGTACCACTTCGAGGGCAGTCGGAGCGGATACAAATCGGAGATCGTACAGGTTCGGGTCCCACCGGACGCGTTTGACGTTCAGGTTGAGATTGTTTGCGATGAACCGATTTGAGCAACGCATTAAAAGTGCCCGACAATACCAACGCAGCCGCTACGGGACCATCGCAATTGCGCTGGTGGGCGGTGTGCTGGTTGTCGCACTGACTGTCGTCTTCATGACCGGAACCTCGGTCAGGATCGCGCCTGCGGACGCGGCCCAGACCGGTTCCGTTGGCGTTGAGGCGGGTATTGCGGTCGCCGTCTCGGGCGTGGTGTATGCCCTAAGCTCACAGCCCATAGTTGCCGTGAGCGCCCCCGGCTTTCGGACTGCCAGTCGCCAGATTCAGCCCCACGAACGGGGCGGTGTGGTCAGCGTCACGCTTCAGGAGTTACCCGGCCACCTCTATGCACGATGCACGGTTATGACCGCCTCGTCAGGAAGCGATCAGCGTGTACCGTGTTCGGCCAGCCTGGCGGGTGAGGCCACCCGCTGGTCGCTGAACGACGACCGGCTGGCCACAGGCGCCGAGTTCGAGCGCGAACTTCTGCCGGGCGAATACCGGCTTGGCGTCAATCATCCCTATTACCAGACCGTTGAACAGCGGATTGCCATTGGCCGTGGCGAACGGCTCGAACTCGACATTCCGCTCCAGCCGGTGGAGGGCGAGATCGTTATTCAGTCTCTTCCGACCGGCGCCTCGGTCAGCCTCAACGGCGTGGTGGCCGGAACAACGCCGCTGCGCACCCGTCTGGCCGGCGGCGCGCATCAGCTCGATGTAGCCCTCGACGGCTATGCGCGGGTTTCCGAAAGCCTGGAGTTGACCAACGACGTCTTGTCAGTCGAGCGCTCCTACCGTCTCCGGCGGCCAAGCGCGACCCTGGCCTTTGAGGTGAGTCCGCCGAACGGGAACCTGCTGGTCAACGGCAAACGGGTCAACCCCGCTCAGAACCATAGCGTGGCGGCCAACACCCAGGTCAATGTCACCTATCTCAGCCCGGGCTATACCAGCCTGAGCCGCCAGCTGGTCGCTCGGGCCCAGCAAACCACCCGCGTGCGGCTGCACTTGCAGCCCGAGTTCGGCCGAGTCGAGGTGCGGGCTCGGCCCCAGGCCCGTGTGTTCATCGACGGCGCGGAACACGGCGCGACGCCGCTGAGCCTGAGTCTGGCGACCAAACCTCAAACGATTTCCCTCAGGCGCCCGGGCTACCGGACGATTGACAAACAGATCACGCCGTCGCCCACCCATACGACGGTGATAGACGAAAGCCTGGCTAGCGAGTTTGCGGCACGTCTGGCAGAAGCGCCCAAGCGGTATGCCAACGCTGCCGGCGTGGAACTGGTCTTATTTCATCCGACCCGCTTCACCATGGGCGCGCCACGTCACCAGAAGGGCCAGCGGGCCAACGAGTTTGAGCGGCAGGTGACCCTCAGGAAACCGTTCTATGCAGGCAAATACGAAATCACCAACGCCCAGTTTCAGCAATTCAAGCCCGACCACCGCGGCACGGCCGAGCTGCCCGTGACCGCTGTTGGCTGGCTGGATGCGGCAATGTTCTGCAACTGGCTGAGCCGCCAGGAAGATTTGCCGCCGTTTTACCGCATCAGGAACGGCGAACTGGTCGGCCTCGACACGACCTCGGACGGCTACCGGCTGCTGACGGAGGCCGAATGGGAGTGGCTGGCGCGCCGAGCGGGCCGCAAGGCCGAGACGGTGTTCCCGTGGGGTGACGAAGCCGTCCTGCCGCCCCGGACCGGGAATGTGGCGGATGAGAGCACCCAGGGCAGCACACGATTCTACATTCCGAAGTACACCGATGGACACGCCGGCCTGGCTCCGGTCGGGAGTTTTCCGGCTGAGTCGTCCGGGCTCCACGACCTGACCGGCAACGTCAGCGAATGGGTGCATGACTATTATACGATTGTGGCGGACCCGGCGGCCGACGGCGCGATCGATCCGCTTGGCCCGGCTTCCGGCCAGTCGCGCGTCATCAAAGGCTCGAGTTGGCGCTCGGGTTCCCTGACCCCCCTGCGCGCGGCGTATAGAGACGGCCTGCGCGAGGGGCGCGACGATGTGGGGTTCAGAATAGCCAGATACCTGTACGCCAATGAGGAAAACGCGACACCCAGGCAAAGCGCACGATAATACTCGTCCGATGAGGAAGAGATTAGTGTTCACTGTGAAGAGCCGTCGGCTTATCATCATCCTGGTCGTGGCCGGCCTGATCGGCGCCGGCCTGCTGGCGGTTGCCGTTGCCCAGTCGAGCCGAGCCTCGTTCAGTCTGAATGCGCCGGCCTCATTCCCGGTGGATATCTGAGTATGACGAAAACCCTGTCGAACATGATCGCCCTGGTGGTGTGTGTGGTGGCCGTGCATATCACCTATATCGGCTACATCCGGCCACAGGCGTCGCTGGTGCTCGAAGCGTCCAGACAGGCCGGCCAGTCGGCTCCCCGCCACCTCGTCGTCATCCTCAAGGATTACGAGCAAGAGATCTGTCTGATCCTGATGCTGTGGGGGATGTTTCTCATTCTCGGCAAATGCCTTGCCATTCTGCGCGAGCAGTATCTGTTTTCCGTTGATCTGCTTGAGGAATCCGCCGAAGAACCCGAAGAGGCGGCCGAGGCTGAGGCGGCCGAAGACTCCCCGGGCGAATTCTACGGCTTGAACAGCGCCCTGAAAACGCTCGAAGCCCTGCCCCCCGATATCCGCGAAACGCCGCTGGTCAAGACTCTTATGACCAGCCTGCGCCGCTTCCTGATCACCCAGGATGTCCAGAACACGTCTGACGCCATCGAGTCCAGCGTTGAGGCCCTGGCCCTCAAACAGGATGCCGAGAACTCCATGATCCGCTATCTCATCTGGGCCATCCCGTCGATTGGATTCATCGGCACCGTGCGGGGCATCGGTCAGGCTCTGTCTCAGGCCGACCAGGCGCTTGCCGGTGATATCGCCGGGATGACCGAGAGCCTGGGCATTGCGTTCAATTCCACCTTGGTCGCGCTGCTGATCAGCATCGCCCTGATGTTCATGCTGCATCAGCTCCAACGGCTGCAAGATAATCTGGTGGTGGATACGCAGGACTACTGCGAGGCGTTCCTGCTCAATCGCATCAGCAAAGGTGATGCGGACCACCCGGTCAAGCTGGAATCATCACCATCTTTGTCGGTAGGTCGAAACTGAAACAGCGACGTGTCACATCTGGACTCAACATCGCCTTCCTGGACATTATGTCCTGTGGGTTGGGCGCAATTGTGCTCGTGTTCATGCTGGTCAAGGATAACCCGGAGAGAGCCGAGCCCGAGACCGCGTTGCTGCAAGCCGACCTGAGCCGCCTCGAACAACTCCACCAGGAACTCCGCAGCGGGATACAGGCGCTCAGCGACCAGAGCCGGTCGGCTGACAGCCGCGTGCAGTCGGTCTCCCAGGAGCTGTCGCGTCTGCAGGACGAGGCGAACAAAAACCGCGACGCGGCAGACGCCAAGCGACAGCGGCTGGCGGCGCTCGAAGAGACGATCACCCAAACGAATATCACCACCCGATCGGATGTCATCGAGATTCCCAAGGCGGGCCAGGAAACCTACCTCATCGGTCTCAAGGTCGAAGGCCAGAAGATCGGTCTGCTGATTGATGTCAGCGCCTCGATGACCGATGAAACCCTGCTGGCGGTCATTCGCCGCAAAAATTCTTCGGACCTGGATAAAAAAGCCGGCCCCAAATGGCGCCGCACCAAGGAAATCGTCAGCTGGCTGCTGGCCCGCCTGCCCGACCGCTCGCAAGTGAGCGTCGTGACCTATAGTGACAAGGCCGAACATCTGGGCGGACAACACTGGAAACCGAGCCGTGACCCAAGCAGCCTGGAGGGCATTCTGCGCGATCTTGAGGCGGTTGTCCCCTCGGGGCCGACCAACCTCCAGGCCGGTCTCAAAGCCATCTACGCGATGGGTCCCACCCACCTGTACCTTGTCACCGATGGCCTGCCCACGCAGGGCAGTGCTGGCTACAGCCGCCTCAACCCGTTTGCCGCCTGTAGCGCGCTGTGGGGCCGGTCCAGCAACATCTCCGGCGCATGTCGGGCTCAACTCTTCCGGCATACGATTCAAGACACCTGGCAGACCGACCGCCTGCCGGTCAACGTCATTCTGCTGCCCATTGAGGGCGATCCCGGTGCGGCGTTCGAGTACTGGCAGTGGGCGGCCCTGTCGGGCGGTCTGCTCATCACGCCTGCGGAGACCTGGCCATGAAGCCCCAGCGTCGGACCTTCGATATTTTCAGCCTGTCGTTTCTGGACGTGGTGTCGTGCGGCTTTGGCGCGGTGATCCTGCTGGTCCTGATTTCAGACTTTTCAGAGGCGGTTGTGCCCCAGCTCCAGGCTCGGACGGAGGCCCTGCTGCGGGCTATTCTGAACGCTGAGGCCGAGGCCGACGACCTGCTGGCCGACCTCGCCAACCGTCAGGCCGAGGCTGCGTCGCGTGAAACCACGCTGGCAAGATTGCGGGCGGCGGCTGCGGCGGCGCGTCGGAGCGTCAGGACGAGCAAAGACGAGAACCGTGTGCTGGACAAAAATCTGGCCGGGCTGACGCTGGTCGAACAATCCGTCAAGCGCGCCGCCGTCCAGCAGGAGACGGCGCAGGAAAGCGATGAGGAGGTGGGCGGCATCCCGGTCGACAGCGACTATGTCGTCTTTATTGTTGATACGTCGGGAAGCATGCAGCAGATCTGGGGTCGGGTGACGCGGGAGCTTGAGAACGTCATGACCATTCATCCCAAGATCACCGGATTCCAGATTCTGAACGACAACGGGGCGCATCTGATCTCCGGTTATGCCGGACGCTGGATTCCCGACACCCCGAGGCGCCGTCAGAACGTCATCCGGCTGTTCAGAACCTGGAACAGCACCTCGAACAGCAGCCCTGTCGAAGGACTCCATGTGGCCTTGCAGCGCTACGCCCGGCCGAACATCAAGCTGTCCATCTACATTTTCGGCGACGATTACACCGGCGGCTCCTACGACCCGGTCATTGAGGCCCTCCACCGGCTCAATACCAACGCCGCCACCGGCAAGCGCCTGGCCAAGGTCCACGCGGTGGGGTTCGTTTCCCCTCATACAACAGACCGCTTTCCCATCCTGATGCGCGAGCTGACCCGCCAGAACGGCGGCACCTTCGTCGCCCTGCCGGTACAATAAATCCCATGCCCCGCATTTTTGACAATATCGAACAGCGTCTTCTGCCTGCATTGGCGGAAACCATAGAGGTGTCAGACCGGGCCGACTTCTGTGTCGGGTATTTCAACCTGTGCGGCTGGCGGTCGATAGATACCTATGTAGAGAAATGGAGCGGGGGCGAAGGGCATTGTTGCCGCCTGCTCGTTGGTATGCAGAGGTTGCCGCACGAGGAGCTACGGATTGCCAAGACGCTGTCTGACGACCGAACGGGACTCGATAATCAGACGGCGCTTCGGCTCAAGAAAAGACTCGCCGAAGAATTCCGCGAACAACTGACTATAGGCGTTCCAACCAATGCGGACGAGGCGGGTCTACGGAGATTGGCGCGGCAGATCAAGGCGAAGAAGGTTGTTGTCAAGCTTTTTCTCAAGCATCCGCTTCATGCCAAGCTGTACCTGTTGTTCCGTCCCGATCCGATCAACCCGACCGTCGGATACCTGGGCAGCAGCAACCTCACCCAATCAGGGCTGTCTGCTCAGGGCGAACTCAACGTCGATGTGCTCGACCATGATACCTGCCAAAAGCTTGCCAAATGGTTCGAAGACCGGTGGAACGACCGCTGGTGCGTCGATATCTCGAAAGAGCTGGTCGAGATTATCGAGCAGAGTTGGGCGCGAGAGGACCTGATCCCACCCCACCACATCTACGTCAAAATCGCCTACCACTTATCGCAGGAAGCACGGGCCGGTCTGACGGAGTTTCGTATCCCCAAGGATTTCGGCAACAAGCTGCTCGACTTTCAGACTGCGGCGGTAAAAATTGCCGCCCACCATCTGAACAAACGGGGCGGCGTCATCATCGGCGATGTCGTCGGGCTGGGCAAAACACTCATGGCGACTGCTCTGGCGCGAGTATTCGAGGACGATCACGGACTTGAGACCTTGATTATTTGCCCCAAGAATCTCGTTCCGATGTGGGAGGATTACCGGGCGCAGTACAGAATGCGCGCCCGTGTGCTCTCGGTCAGCCGCGTGATCGGAGAGTTGCCCAAGATGCGTCGTTATCGTCTGGTGCTGATCGACGAGAGCCACAATCTGAGGAACCGAGAGGGCAAGCGATACCGGGCTATTCAGGAATACATCCGGGAGAACGACAGCAAGTGCATCCTGCTCTCGGCAACGCCGTACAACAAAACGTATGAGGACCTATCCAGCCAGCTTCGCCTGTTCGTGCCCGAGGATCAGGATCTGGGCATTCGTCCCGAACGCCTGTTGCGGGAGCTTGGCGAAACGGAGTTTGTGAGCCACCATCAGGCACCGGTGCGATCCCTGGCCGCATTCGAGAAATCCGAGTACGCCGATGACTGGCGGGAGCTGATGCGGCTGTATCTTGTCCGCCGGACGCGCAGCTTTATTCAGGATAACTACGCGGCTACGGACTCGACCAACGGTCGCAAATACCTGACGTTCGAGGACGGCACTACTTCCTATTTCCCGACACGGGTTCCCAAGACGCTCCGCTTTGACATTGATGGGCAGTATGCTCGGCTGTTTGCGGACGAGGTGGTTAGCGCGATAAACGGTTTAGACCTCCCACGCTATGGGCTCGGCAACTACGTGACGGATTCGTCGCGCAAGCCTCCAACGCAGACCGAAGCCAAGATCTTATACGACTTGTCGCGCGCGGGTAAGCGCCTGATGGGCTTCTGCCGGACCAATCTGTTCAAGCGCTTGGAGAGCAGCGGTCATGCATTCCTCTTGTCGGTCGAACGCCACATTCTCAGAAACTTCGTTTTTCTGCACGCCATTGAAAATGACCTGCCACTTCCAATCGGAACGGCAGACGCGAGCCTCCTGGACTCACAATCCTCTGATGAGGATGCCGAGCAGGCTGTCGGCGACATCTTCGATACGGATGACGACGAAGAGAACGGACAGCCAGGAGCAACGACGCCGCTGAGAACCGAAGAGGATTTTCGCAAGTGTGCCTCCCAGGTCTACGAGCTTTTTTCCGGCAAATATAAGAGACGGTTTCGCTGGCTGCCGTCACGCCACTTTAGTGCCAGCCTCGGCACGGACCTGATGACCGACGCCACGACTCTGCGGAACCTCCTAGTCCAATTCGGCGTGTGGCAGGCGGCCGAGGACGCAAAGCTCGGCGCGTTGGAAGAAATGCTGACGAGCGTCCACCCGGATCGCAAGGTGCTGATCTTCACGCAGTTTGCGGACACGGTCCGCTATCTGGAAAGCCAGCTTCAAGCGCGTGGAGTGTCGAGGATGGCCGCAGTGACGGGAGATACGCCGAACCCGACACACCTCGCCTGGCGCTTCAGCCCGAAAAGCAATGAGAGAAAAGATCGCGTTACGTCCGTTGACGAGCTGCGCGTTCTGGTCGCGACTGATGTCCTCAGTGAAGGGCAAAACCTTCAGGACTGCGCCATTGTCGTGAATTACGATCTCCCGTGGGCTATCATCCGCCTCATTCAACGCGCTGGCCGCGTTGACCGCATCGGTCAGCAGGCGGATGACATCCTGTGCTACTCCTTTCTTCCGGCTGACGGGGTCGAACGTCTGATCCGGCTTCGTACCCGTGTGCGGACGCGCCTTCACCAGAATGCCGAAGTGATTGGAACCGACGAAGCGTTCTTCGAGGATGAGGACCAGCAGACCGTGCTTGACCTGTATAACGAAAAGGCCGGTATTCTCGACGATGACAACGAGACGGACGTTGACCTTTCTTCCTACGCGTATCAGATCTGGCGTAACGCGACGGACAATGATGCGGCGCTCAAGCAAAAGATCGAGAACCTGCCGCCGGTCGTGTTTTCCTCAAAAGCTTATTTCCCACACCCTCAGCGGCCTGATGGAGCGCTGGTCTATCTGCGGACTGCGCAGGGGAACGATGCTCTGGCCTGGATTGACCGCAAGGGCAATAACGTGACCGAGAGCCAGTTCGAGATTC
>JAAXHF010000405.1:0-212 GCA_012271025.1 Deltaproteobacteria bacterium
TACCTGTCCCGCTCCGACGTGACCTGGAATCCTTCCGTGGTGTCCGTGTGCCGCAACAGCCTGTTCTGCCCGACCACCGAGGAACACATCCTGCCGGTCATTCACGGCAACGACCGGGTCGAGTGGTTTATCCAGGTCAGCGATCAAATCACCTGGCAGGTCAGCGACAAGGAAACCGGTCATCCTCGGGCCAGGGTGGTCATGAAGCCCGG
>JAAXHF010000405.1:231-1880 GCA_012271025.1 Deltaproteobacteria bacterium
CGACACCAGGGCTTTTCGCCCAAGCGCGCCATGCTGCTGGTCTGGGAAAACGCAACGTCGGGCCTGCCCGAGAAATACGACAGCGGCGAGCTCCCGCCCTATCCGATCGAGCTGTAATCAGGGGGAGGACCGCATGAAATTCGGCGTGCTGTATATTCCTGACTATTACGAAGAGCGCCACAAATCGTCCAGTCATTATTACGGTGAAATGCTGGAGCAGATCGACCTGTGTGAAGAAATCGGTCTGGACAAAGGCGACGGACTGATGTTCGGCACTCCCGAGCGCTGTATTCAGCGTATCAAGAACATCAAGGCAGGCCTGGGTATCACCCATATGCTGTTCGAGGTCAACTTCGGCGGCATGGCCCACGACAAGGTGCTGCGCTCGCTGGAACGTTTTGGCAAGTACGTGCTGCCGCACGTGCGCGACATATAGGGGGTCTGTTGGGTCGATTGGGTCTAGTGGGTCAGGGGAGTCGGTTGAGCGAGCAGGTCGGATTAGCGCAGCGTAATCCGACACGGCCGGCGGCGTCGGATTACGCCTATGGCTAATCCGACCTACGGGACTTTGTGATGGTGGAGTGGGTGAGGGAGTAGGAGAGTCGGTTGGGTCGGTATCTCCGCTCGTGCTGAGCGGAGCGGAGCGAAGTCGAAGCACGTGGAGGGAGGCAGCTTGTGAAAATCGCCATTATCGGTGGTGGTATCGGGGGCATGACGCTGGCCCTGTCTCTCCACGACGCCGGCCTGACCGATGTCGATATCTATGAATCCGCCCATACGATCAGCGAGCTGGGAGTCGGCATTAACGTGCTGCCGCACGCGGTCCGCGAGCTGACCGAACTCGGCCTGCTGGACGGCCTTGCCGCGGTCGGCATCCCCACCGGCGAGTTAGTCTTCTACTCCAAACATGGCCAACGCATCTGGGGTGAACCTCGGGGGCACGCCGCAGGCTATCACTGGCCCCAGTTCTCCATTCATCGCGGCGAGTTGCTGAAAGTGCTCCACCAGGCCGTAGCAGACCGGCTCCGCCAGGCGCGTGTCCACACCGGCCACCATTTAGTCCGCTTCGGGCAGGCAGCGGGAAGGGCCTGGGGCGAGTTCGTCGATAGAGCAAGGGATGCGGCGGCGCGTCGTGTCGAGGCCGACCTGCTTGTCGCCTGTGACGGCGTCCATTCGGTCGTCCGTCAGCAACTCTACCCTGACGAGGGTCCACCCAAATGGAACGGGATTACGATGTGGCGCGGGGTCACCGAGGGCAAGCCGTTTCTGTCGGGCCGCACGATGCTGATGGCCGGTTATTTTCAGCGGCGGGTGGTTATCTATCCGATTTCAAAACGCCACGAGAAGCGGGGCCAGGCGCTCATCAACTGGGTGGCGGAATTCAAGGTCGCCGACGATCAACCCATGCCCCCGCAAGACTGGGAACACACGGCGCGGCTTGAAGAAGCGCTCGCCCCGTTTGCGTCGTTTCGCTTTGACTTTCTCGATGTACCGGAACTCATGCGGCAGACTGAGACCATTTACCAATATCCGATGGTCGACCGTGACCCGCTGCCGAGCTGGGACTTCGGGCGGGTGACGCTGCTGGGCGACGCGGCCCATCCCATGTATCCGGTCGGCTCAAACGGAGCCTCCCAGGCCATTATTGA
>JAAXHF010000654.1 GCA_012271025.1 Deltaproteobacteria bacterium
TCCAGCCCGTACAGCGGCATGCCCATCGAGGTGTAGATCACCTCGGCCTGCAAACCGTCCCGGTCCTGGTCGACGATCCGGGCCGCCGGGTCCCAGACACTGGCCGGCGCGGATTCAAAGCCCTTCCTGTTATGGGCGGCAAGCTCTGCCGACGGCACGCCGGCGCCAAAAAACCCGGCCACCGGAATGGGGGCGATATTCTCACACACAAAGAACTCGCCCTCTCTACCGCCATAGCCCTTGACGGTGTGTGGGGCGCGGTCACGGAACTGCTTGTCCACCCGCTCGGCCCACATGTCCGGGGGCTCCACAAAATGCGAATCTGCCGAAATTACACGCGTATCTGCCATAACTCTCCCTCCTTTATGGGTATGGACTGTTGTTGCCACGTACACAACTGCTCTCCCCCTAGCACGTTGGGCGGGGAGATCAAGAGGCGCCGAGCCATTGCATCCGGCGGCCGTTGGGGCAATGATTTCTCCTCGGGGAGGGAAGCCATGTTGGACGTGCTTATTCGTAATGGACAAGTTGTGACGCCGCAGGCGGTCGGTCTGATGGATGTCGGGATTCAGGGCGAACACATCGTTGCCGTGGGTCAGCCGGGGACGCTCAGCGGCGAGGTCAAGCGGGTCATTGACGCCAGTGGAAAAATCGTCATTCCGGGCGGGATCGAACCCCACGCCCACATCGGCATTCCGGTGCCGCCGGACTGGACCGGGCACGCCGATGTCATGACCCAGCCGCCGGAGGCGGCCAGCCGGGCGGCCGCGTTTGGCGGGGTGACGACGATTATTGATTTCACCGGCGATCTGTCGCGCCCGGCTCTCAGCGGCCAGCGTCGCCGGCCGGTCCTGGAAACGCTCGACCGGCGGCGGGCGGTGTTCCGCGACCACTGTTACACCGACTTTGCCTTTCATTACATCATTGCCGGCCGGGCCGCCGGCCACGCGATCGGTCAGATCCGTGAGGCGCTCGAAGAGGGGGTCGGCAGCTTCAAGATTTTCACCACCATGGAGATTCGGGTTCCGTACGGCCACCTGTTCGGCATCTTCAGCGAGGTGGCCAAGCACGGCGGGATAATGGCGGTCCACGCCGAGGATGACGAGATCGTGTCGTACATGACCGACACGCTCAAGCGCGAGGGCCGCGCCCAGGCGCACAACATCCACCTGGTGCACAACAACATGTCCGAGGACATTGCCTTTCGGACCGTCATCCGGCTGGCCAAATACGCCGGCGTGGGGCTGTACTTTGTCCACACCACCGCCAAGGAAGGCGTGGCCGCCATTGCCGAGGCGCGGGCCCAAGGGCAGCCGGTGTACGGCGAAGCGCTCCACCACTATCTGGAGTTCACCTGCGAAGACTACAAAAAGCCGGGCGGCACGGCGATTCACACCTACCCGGCCATCAAGTACGCCGACGACCGGGACGCCTTGCTGGCCGGACTCATGGACGGCCGCCTGGCCACCACCGCCACCGATGAATATACGACCTTCAAGGGCCCCAAGCTGTTTGGCGATACGATTGAGACGGTGTGTGGCGGGCACAACGGCATTGAGACCCGCCTGCCGGTCGCCTTTACCAAGTTTGTGGCCGAGCGTAACATGCCGCTCCAGCGCTTTGCCGAGATCACCTCGACCAACGCCGCCAAACTGCTCGGTCTGTATCCGCAGAAGGGTGTGATCCAGCCGGGCAGCGACGCCGATATCGTGCTCATGGACCCGAACCTGCACAAGACGCTCAGCCTGAGCGATCTGCACGCCGACTCGGACTACAGCATCTGGGACGGCTATCGGTGCCAGGGTTATCCGGCGCTGACCATGCTGCGGGGCAAGGTCATTGTTGAGGACGGCAAGCTGGTGGGCAGCGAGCGGGACGGGCGGTGGGTCAAGCGCAGGGTGGAGAACAGCGTGCTGGCCAGACCGACCGTGTAGAGCGGCAGGCATGAACCGCTGGGATCCCCACCAGTACCAACGCTTCGGCCGCGAACGCGCGCAGCCCTTCTTCGACCTCGTCGGCCGCATCCCTGACGACCGCCAAGTCCACACCGCCGCCGACCTGGGCTGTGGCCCCGGCACGCTGACCCAGACCCTGTGTGCGCGCTGGCCCGAGGCCACAGTCTACGGCGTCGATAATTCTCCCCACATGCTGGAAAAGGCCGGCCAACTCGCGGCCCATCCCCGGCTGCATTTCATTCAGGCCGACCTGGCCGTCTGGCAGCCCGAACACCGGCTCGATTGTATTGTCTCGAACGCCGCCCTGCAGTGGGTACCCGACCATGCCCGCGTCCTCCCCCACCTTCTCAGCTTGCTTGCCCCGCACGGCGTACTGGCCGTTCAGATGCCGCGTAACTTCTATCAGCCCGCCCACCGTCTGCTGTACGAGCTGGTCCGCCAAGACCCGTGGGCGACCTGGCTCGACTCCTGGGAGGAGCGCTACTTTGTAGAGGCGCCGGACTGGTACGCCCAGACCGTGCGGCGGGCCGGCTTCGGGGTCGAGGTGTGGGAAACGATCTACCACCATCTGCTCGACGGCCGGGATGCGGTTCTCGAATGGATGAAGGGCACGGCGCTGCGCCCCGTTCTCAGCCGGCTGCCCGAGCAGCAGCACGGAGCCTTCCTGGCCGTCTACGGCGAGCGTCTTGCCGCCGCCTACCCGCCGGGTCCGCACGGCACACCGTTTCCGTTTCGCCGCCTGTTTTTTATTGCTCAGCGGGCGTAGCAGCGGTGGCGGGCGCTCATATGCTGCCGTAGGCACGCAGCAAACAGTAGTGGTCCACCAACATGATGCTGGATGTTGACGCTCGGTGAGAACGAGAACCAGCCTATTGCGAAGCCTCACACGCTTTCATCTCGACAGATCATCAACATTGCCCAGCTACAAGGTCTGGAGATACGTAAAATTGATTGCCGCTTCCTCGCCTTTTTGCAGAGCAGCACTGTAAAGCTCGAGATCTACAGTGATCAGCGGCCTTTCTGCGGAGACGACCTCCAGGAGTGCGGCGTCAGTCAACCCGAGTCTCATGAAAGCACAGTTGCGCGCGGCGGTGGCACTGGAGACGACGCTTTCCTGGCTTGCTTCGATGAGGCTGCGAAGCCTATCGAGAAATCGAGTGTCTTGGGGTTGCTCAAGCAGATTAGACGCTTCGGTAAGCGTGTTCGGCGTTACAAATACTCGGTCCAGCGCTTCAACTATCCTGAGTAGACGGTCGTAATCTTCCGGTGTGAATGTTCGCGTCCGGCGGTGGGTGGCGACCAATCGCCGCTCTACCGAGCCGACGACAAGCAGGACGAGCAGATTCGCGTCAATGAACGCTCCGGCGGGACGCATCGGCTCAATTCGCGGCGGGCAGAGTACGATGGGTCATGGAGACGACACGACCGGTATCGTCATCAATTTGAACGACCTTGAAGGAACGGCCCTTCCATGTGGGGGGAGCTCCAGTGGCGGCCCTTTTTAATTCCGACGCGAGGCCCGGTTCCATCCGATCCCACGGTCGAGAGAAGCCAATCGTTACTTTCCAGGCTTTTTCCGCATCGTCGAACACAACCTCTTCGAGGCCGACGTTCTCAATGCCATCGTCGGCAAACAGTTCGGTGGTGTATTCTCTTGCCATTCGCACGGCCTCTTTCACGTCCATTTGAATCTCCAGCTCCGTGGTGCCGTCTTCACTCTCGGAGTGAATACCTAGCCGTTCCGAAAATGCGGGATCACGTGCGTGCCCATCAGCTCAAGCACACGGTAGGCGTGGTAGGCTTCCATGCCCGGCCACCAGATGCGGAAAATGAAATGGTTGACGCCCAGCCGCTCCCGATGGGCTTCAATCTGCTGAATCACGTCGTCTACGCTGCCCAGGATGAAACGGTCGTGGGCCAAGGCTTCAAACGGCACCCGAAACGACTCCTGGCCCGGCATGGCCTTGTCCTGTCCCCAGTCGGCGTAGGCCTGATATTTGGGTTCGAGATACGGCTGAGCCACCCGCACGGCTTCGTCCCGGGTGGTGGCCAAGTGCATCTCCTTGATGATGGGAAAATCTGACGGGGGGTCAGCCTTGGCCTCTTTGAGCGCCGCTGTGTAGACCCCCATCTGGCGTGCGAGCGTAGACAGGGTGGCGTGCGGGTTGAGCAGCCAGGCGCAGCCCAGACGGCCCGCCCGGGCAACCGCGCTATCGTGATTGGCCGCAATCCAGATCGGGGGGTGGGGCTTCTGGACCGGGCGGATGGTGCAGGTGCCGCCGCTCAGCGAGAAGTGCTGACCGGCAAAGCTCACCTCGTCTTCGGTCCACAGCCGACGGACCAGCTCCAGGGCTTCGAGAAAGCGGCCGGTACGATCCCGCCGGGTGGTATTGAACGCCTCATACTCAATGCCCCGGTAGCCCAGCCCCAGCCCGAACACCACCCGTCCGTCGCTGATAACGTCCAGCGAGGCCACGTCTTCGGCCAGCCCGACCGGGCTGTACAGCGGCAGCAGCACAATCGACAGGATGAGGTCCATCGAACCGCTCTCGGCCGCCAGCCGTGCCAGCAGCGGAATGCTCTGCAGGTTCTGGTACGGCGGCGACAGAAAGTGCTGGCCGCAGGCAATCGAATCAAAGCCGGCATCCCGCGCCAGACGGGTGAGTTGGAGCGTTTCGCGGAACCGTTTGGTGGGCGAGTCGGTCCGTGGGTGCTGGGGCATGACCATAATGCCGAACTTCATCGCTACGCCCCCCGTGTGTCGCTTATTCCTGATACAGCGTGATCTCTAAATCCGCATACGCCTCGTGGCGCAGCGGCAACACAGCCTGATAGTCGGGGTCGGCATACCAGGCGTCGACCGCAGCTTTATCCGGGAAACGGACCACGATACCGACCTGATACTCTTTTGCACCGTGCAGCTTGCCGAGGCCGCCGCCCCGGGCCAGGATTTCCCCGCCGTGCTTGGCGATGACCGTCCGGGCCGTCTGTTGGTATTGCTTCAGCGTCTCAGCCTTTGTCGGATCGGGATTGCCTTGAACCAGAACCATGACACTCATGAGCATACTCCTTTCGGGGATTCTTGTAGCCGCCGAGTCACGGCTTGTCCAGGCGACGCGCGGCCGACGCGCCTCATTCAAGCGCAAAAGCGACCAGCGCATCGCCCAGGTTGCCGGGCAGGTCGACCCGCCCGTAGCCGCCCGCAGCAATGACAATATATTGTTTGCCGCCGGTGCGAGACCGATACGTCATAGGCGTGGCCTGACCGCCGGCCGGCAGATCGGCCCGCCAGACTTCTTCGCCCGTCTCCAGATCAAAGGCTCGCAGAGAGTTGTCAAACGTCGCACCAATAAAAATCAGACCGCTGCCGGTAACGAGCGGACCGCCGGCGTTGGGCAGCCCCTCCAGCATAAGAGGGCCGAGCTGAGCAATACCCAGCGGCTCCTGCCAGCGCAGCTCACCGCTGGCCAGATCGACTGCGGCAAGGCTGCCCCACGGCGGGGGATTACAGGGCAGACCCAGCGGGGACAGGGGCACTTCGCGGTGCAGCCCATACGGCATGCCGCGCTGTGGCGCAATCTCCACACCGGGGCGGGCGGCGCGTTCGCGTTCATAGTCCTCGGCCGCAAACAGCCGCACCATAAAGGGCATGTCCTGGGTATTGGCAACCAGCAGCTGTCGCTCCGGGTCAAAGGCAACGCTGCCCCAGTTTGACCCCCCAGCGTTGCCCGGATACATCAGCGTGCCCTCCCGGCTGGGCGGGGTGTACATGCCCTCCCAGCGCAGGGCCTTCAGCTTGTCCCGACACACGACCCGGTCCAAGCGGGTCAAGCCCCAGGCCTGCTCGGGCCGCAGGTCCAAGCCCACCAGCGGCGGCGGCTTGAGCGGAAAGGGCTGGGTGGGCGAGAGGCGCTCGCCCGGCACCCGGCCCTGGGGGACGGGCCTCTCCTCGATCTCGAACAGGGGCTGACCGGTCTCACGCTGGAGAACAAACACAAAGCCCATTTTTGTGGCCTGGACCAGCGCGGGAACGGCGTGGCCGGCACGTCTCAGGTTGACCAGAGCGGGCTGAGCCGGCACGTCAAAATCCCACAGATCCCGATGCACGGTCTGGTAGTGCCAGACGACCTGTCCGGTCGAAGCCCGGAGCGCCACGACCGCACTGCCGTAGTAATCCAGGTTTGAGCCGCCCCGGAAGTAGTCGGGCGACGGATTCCCGGTCGGCACAAAGACGAGGTCGCGCCGGGTATCGACCGACATGGGCGCCCACACGTTTGGCGTGCCCAGGGCATAGCCCGCCGAACCGGTGTTGTCCGGGCTGGGTACGAAGTCGGGCGGGGCGAGATCCCAGCTCCAGCGCAGCGCTCCGGTTCGCGCATCCCAGGCCCGCACCACCCCACTGGGTGGATTAACGCGCACGTTGTCGGCCACCGCCGATCCCACGATCACCAGATCGTGCACGACCGCCGGTGGCGAGGTCACCTGATACTCGCCCCGCCACAAGATATCCCCAACGCCGGGATTCAGATCGACAATGCCCTGGTTGCCAAAGTCGGCGCACGGCGTACCCGTCGCCGCGTCGAGGGCGATAAGCCGGGCGTCGTTAGTGGCGGTGAAGATACGTCGCCGGCAGGCAGACCCGGCCGGCCGGTCTGCGTCCAGCCAGCTTGAGACCCCACGACACACCAGCTGGTTGGCGTACTGCCCGGACAGGTCGGTGCGCGGGTCATACGCCCAGCGCTCCTGACCGGTTTCAGGATCGAGGGCAATCACCCGGTTGAAGGGCGTGCAAAAATAGAGCGTCTGATCGACCATGATGGGGGTGGCCTGAAAGGCGCTGGTCGACGGGATGTCCCCCTTCCCGTCCGACAGGTCCCCGGTGTGGTACTCCCAGGCAATCGCCAGACGGCTCACATTATCCCGGGTGATCTCGCTAAGCGGGCTATGGCGCTGCCCCCCCTCGTCGCCGCCATAGGCCGACCAGGGGCTGGTCGGCGCGTCGGGGCGAGGGACGAACGGCGCGTCGGCTGAGGGATCGCAGGCGCTACCGAAGATCGCCAGGAGGAGGCCGACAACGCCCCAAATCAAGCGCGTATCCATGCCTATGGTCCCCATGAAGTTTTCTCTGATTGACTGATCTTCCTTCAAAGCGTACAGGCTACCGTATTGGAGAAAAGATGCGAGTCAAGAAATCAGAACTCGAACACTATCGTCGTCAACGACGAAAGAAGAAAACGCTCCCTTTTTCTGGCTTGATGGAGATCACCGGCGACTTAGCCGGGGGCTCCAAACGGATGGCCGAGGAATATTACGCGGCGGTCAACCGGAGCGGACAAATCTTAGCCGATGCTCTCCGTTCCTGATTGGCGAGGACGGCAGAATTCGGAGAAATGGTGTCCTACTCGCGTGCCTCGGCAATATGCTGCCGCGCGGCGGCCAGCGCTTTTTCATCCACAATGTCCGATACCGCTTCAAGCAGGGCATCGACCAGGCTGTCATCGCCCCCAACCCGGAGCAGAGCTTTGTAGTGAAACGCGATCTGGGGCGCTGCCTGGGCAATCAGCGCACCCAGCACAATGGCCTCGCGTTCGATCAGCAGCAGTCCGGCCCGACCAAAGACCCGGCCAAAGTCGTCATAGCGCACCCATTCGGCCAGTTCGGGACTGATCTGACTGAGCCGCTCGATGAGCTGCTGAGTCTCCTCGCTGCCGCCGGTCAGCTGCTCCTGCACCCGCATCCCGCGTTCGCCCCAAATGCTCGGGGCATACTCCGGCCAGGGTTCGGTCGGCTGCGGACTCTGCCCCTGCGAGCGTTGGCTGATGTAGTCGGGATACACCTGCTGAAAGCGTCCCAGCGTGCTCAGGGTCCGCGGATAGCCGATGTAGGGCAGCAGGTTCAAGACCGCCTCATACATCTGGAGTGCGCTGAGTCCGGCGTCCTTACCCTCGCTGAAGAGTTGCTCGGCGGTATCGAATTGCCCCGAGGCGCCGGCGGCGGATATCTGACACAGCGCGACCAGAGTGGTCTGATTGTAGGCCACGTTTTGGGCGTGGACGGTCAGCGGCAGCAGGCCCACGGCACAGACGAGTCCGATGGTCAGCCTCCCGCTCATCCTCCAACCGCCAATCATTCTTTTCCGCTTCTGCATACGTTCTCCTTGTCATGAGCCGATAATCAGCTACCCGACCGCATTCTCAACAAGGATGCCCTGGTCCTTTAATTTCTGGATTCGCTCGGCCGTATAGCCGCACAAGCCGCCCAGCAACTCGTCCGTATGTTGGCCGAGGCGTGAGGCCGGTCCGGGGATGCGCGGCGGGGTTTTGGAGAATTTGTGGGGGGATTGGAGCAGCTTCAACTCGCCGTAGTCTGGGCTGGGCATAGTCTCGACCATGCGTTTGCTTAAATGCGGGTCTTCCGCAAATTGGCCGATGGA
>JAAXHF010000656.1 GCA_012271025.1 Deltaproteobacteria bacterium
GACGAACACAGCCCGGAGCTGTGTCGCCTGGTCAACGACACCTATGCCGAAGCCTGCCGCCAGAGCCCCGAGCGTTTCAAAGCCTTTGCCAATATCCCGTTCAACTCGCCCCAGGCCGCCCTGGCCGAGCTGGACCGGACGCTCAAGCTCCCCGGCTTTGTCGGGGCGCTGATCACCTCCAACGTGGGCGACACCTATCTGCACACGCCGGAATTCTTTCCCTTCTGGGAAGAGGCCGAACGCCGCAGGATCCCCGTCTTCATGCACCCCAAACCGCCGCCCGGCTACCAGGACGATGACATTGCTCCGCTGCTGGCCTTTCCCGCCGATACGACCCTGTCCACCATGAAGCTGCTGTACGGCGGCGTGTTTGAGCGCTGGCCGAACCTGATTCTCATCCTCGCCCACCTGGGCGGCACGCTGCCCTACCTGGCCCGGCGTATCGACCTCGGCTTTGACGATCACCACTTCTCAGACCGCTACCGCCAGATCCCCCGCCGGCCGAGCGAGTATATGCCCAAGCTGTACTTTGACACGGCGCTGGGCTGGCATAAGCCGGCCTTTGACTGCGCCTGCGCCCTGGTCGGTGTGGACCATCTGGTCTACGGCTCGGACTATTTCATGCAGGACAGTCCGTTCATGCGCTGGACAAACGAGTTTCTGGACGGGCTGCCCCTGTCTCAAGACGACAAGAACAAAATTTACTACAAAAACGCGGAGCGCTTGTTGCAGGAGGACTGAGACGGCGAGATGGATTTAATGCGCCTGTCCATCTACAGCCAGGATAAGGAAGCCTTGATTGTCAGCGCATGGGAAATAACTCGGAAAGAAAAAAGAGCCTATGCCAAGAAGCAGCAAAAAGCCCGAACCTATTCCGCAGCACTTCTCAAATCTTGCGGAGGCGGCGGAATTCTGGGACAGCCATGACGTGACCGATTATTGGGAGTTGACCAAAGAGGCGGGCTTTGAGGTAGATATTCAGCGCCGTGTGTTTCTCACCGCTTTAGAACCGGAATTAGCCAAGAAGCTGACAGCCATGCCCATCGACAGGGAGTCTCGACAGAGACGCTTATCAATGTGTGGCTGACGGAAAAATTGACAGCCGTGGGACAGCATAAGTGAGGGAGTTGCCCGCCTCACCTCATTTCGATGGCGCTTTCCAGATTCCCCGCTCCTGCATCAGCCCAATCTGTTTGTCGATGACCTCGGCCTTGTACTCGGCGTGTTTGCCGGGGATGCGGTCGAGATAGCGGTTCTTGGGATAAATCGGCTTCTCGTAGATGAGCTGGGCCATTTCGGCCCGGATGTCTTTCATCCAATTTGTCACCTGGGCCGTGGCCCGGTGGTGGCGCAGGGCTTCGATGTCGATGACACCTCTGACATAGGTCGAGCCGTTGGTGTCGCGCTGCTTGCCGACGATCGTGCCTTTGTAGTCAACGATCATGGATTGGCCGCTGCCGGCGTCGATGGGCGTCTGGCTGTCCGGGTAGAGATGGTAGCCGCCGATGTTGGGCGCCACCACGTACATATTGTTCTCCAGGGCGCGAGCCCGGTTGGAGATCTCGAACATGTCGTTCTGGGTGAACGGACCGGGCAGGGAGGCGCGGTAGACCAGCTCGGCCCCGTTCATGGCCAGGCCGCGGCCGTTCTCGGGGTAATTGCCCTCCATCGCCATCATGATCCCCAGCCGCCCAATCGCGGTATCGGCGACCGGCCAGAAGGCGTCCAGGCTGCGACCGTACTTGTCAATCCACCAGTCGAACACGTCGTGCGGCGAGACCGAGCGCTCGCACGGCAGCAGGGAAGAAATCTTGTAGTGCTTGAGAATAAGGTTGCCGTCCGGGTCAAGAATGAAGCCGACATTAAAAAACAGGTTCGGCCAGTCCTCGTGGCGGGCCTTGGCCTGAGCCATGATGAACACCCCCCACTGGCGGGCCAGCTCGCCCAGCTGGTCGGTCTCGGGGCCGGGAATATCAATCGCGCAGGTGCGGGCGAATTCGGCGTGGTCAACGTCCAGCACCTCGTCGTTGAAACCCTGGAGCGCCCCCTCCGGGATGGCCAACAGCCGGACCGGGATATCGAGGTTCGACAGCCAGAACGCGGCCGTGGTCAGGCTTTTGATATGCTCGATGTTTTTCTGCATGTCCTCGCGCTTACGAATGCCCCAGAACGTAGGCACTAATCCAACGGCATTGTAGGGTTCAATCATGCGCCTCCTCCATATCGGCAGCCCTGAAGATACAAGACCGTCCTGGGCTTGTAAAAGGCGGGGCGTGCGCTAAAGGTGAGCACAGGAGGACTCGCCTATGCAGACCGAAGAGACGCGCGCCCTGATCACAAGCTATTACGAAACCCTGCCGACCGGCAATCGAGACAAGCTGGCCTCGCTGCTGGCCGAGGACGTGGAGTGGTACCCGCCCGAGAGTGCGCCGCTGGAGGTCGTCAGAGGCCGCGAGGCCGTCACCAAAGAGCTGGGGGGAGATACGCCCAAGCGCATCTTCGACATGAAGACCTTCCGCCTCAACATCCACCGCATTCTGGCCGACGGGGACACTGCGGTTGTCCAGCACTCCATTTCGGCCAAAACCCGCCAGGGCCAGCAGTACGACAACGAATACTGCTGGGTCTACCACTGTCGGGCCGGCCAGATCGCCAAAATTGAGGAGTACGCCGACACCCACAAGGCGGCGCGCATCATGGAGTGGGAAGACTGAGCCCCCGGCTCAGACTTCGAGGCCGAACAGCGTGGCCGCATTGCCGATCACCATCTGGTACACCTCGTCCTCGGGCACGCCAACAAAGTCCTGGGCGATCTGGCGCTGAGATTTTGGAAACGTGCCCTCGGTGTGCGGATAATCGGCGCCCCACATCAGGCGATCAACACCCATCAGTTCGCGGGTCAGGATACCGGCCCGGTCGTCTTCAAAGGTGGCCCAGAATTGCCGCTTGAAATAGCTGCTGGGCGGCGCGTCGAGCTTGGGCTGCATCCAGCGGTGATGATCCTCCCACCAGTGGTCCATCAGACGCAGGATGCACGCAATCCAGCCGATGCCGCCCTCGGAGATGATGAACTTGAGGCGGGGGTGGCGCTGGGGAGCGCCGCTCCAGATCAGCTCGGTCAGGGCGTTCATGGGCTGAAACGCCTTCTCGTCCATGAAGGCCATGCCGGGACCGTTCTTGCGCGCCTTGGCGACGGTTGAGGCGCCGATATCCGCAGCCGTGCCCGAGTGGGCGACGGCCGGCAGCCCAATCTCTTCCAAACGCTCCCACAGCGGCTCATAGTCCGGATGGATGTACGGCTTGACGGGCACGGCGGCCGGAATCATGACCGCCTTGAGTCCGAGCGTGGCCGCCCGTTCGGCCTCTTCGGCCGCCCATTCCAGGGGGCCCTGCATGGGTAGAATTGCCGCGCCGAGCAGGCGCTGCGGGGCGTAGGAACAGAACTCGCTGAGCCAGTCGTTATAGACGCGGACGGCCGCGCGCTGATACGCGGCGTCGGCAATGCGATAGAACATCAGACTCCACTGGCCGGGATAGATGACTTCCGCCCGCAGATGGTCCAGATCCTGGTCTTTGAGCCGCTGGTGGGGATCTGAGGCGCCCGGCCGGGTATCCGCGTGACGGGCCACCGGCGACTCGACCTTGCCGGCGATTTTGCTCTCCAGGGCTGCCCCATCGAGGCCGACGGCGACCGGGTCGAGCCCATCGACAACGTAGAAGTCGATCGACTTGCGGGTTTCGATATGGGGCGCCCGGTCGCGAAAGCGGGCCTCCATGCGGCTGGTCCACAGATCGGCCGGTTCGACCACATGACCATCGGCTGACACGTATCCGCCGGCAAGGCTGCTCGACATGCTGCGTTTCTCCTTCTCGCATTAACAGGTGGTGATAGACACGGCTGCGAACTGCCCGCCATCCTAGAGTATCGGTCTCGGCTTTGGCAAGACGCGCCGCCGATAGCCGGAACGCCGTTTGACTCTGGCCGAGCCAGCGGCTATAGCTCCGCAGTCAGACACGGGCACCTCAGCCCGGACAAGGAGAAATAGATGGTCAAGTTTGTTGCCTGCGCCCGTCGCAAAGCCGGTATGACAACCGCCGAGTTTCAGGACTACTGGAAGAACAACCACGGCCCGCTGGTCCGCAGCGTGCCTGAGTTTTGGGCCTATGTTCGCCGCTATGTCCAGGGCCACACCCTGAGTGAGCCGGTGCCCGGCTTCCCGCCCCAGGACGAAGCCCCGTTCGACGGCATTGCCGAGCTGTGGTTTGACAGCGTCGAGGACATTGGCAAAGCCTTCAGCCATCCCCGTTATCTTGAAATCATCCGGCCCGATGAGCTGAAGTTTGTCGACTTTGCCAGCTCGCGCGTCTTCATTGTCGAAGATGTCGAGATTTCGTGAGGCTGGGCAGGCACGGGGGCCTGCCCCTACGCAATCACACCCGCGCGGGAACGGCACGTATGGGAGCCTGCCCCTACGCGCTCACACCCGCGCGAAGCGACTACAACCCCAGGATCTCGCGCTTCATGGCCGCCCGGATATGACACGGGCTGCCGGCCATCTCCGAGATCCGCAGATCGGCCGCCACACTGGCCAGGATCGCCGCCTCGGTCATATCGGCATCGGTCCGCTCGACCAGCAGCCGGGCCAGTTCGTCCACAGCCGCTCGCGCCGCCGCTTCGGCCGTTTTGCCAGTGCCCATGGTCTGGACCTCGTCCTGGGTGATCACGATCGGCTGGCTGAGGGGCAGTTCGGTGGCGACGTGGCAGCGCAGGGTGACTTCTGCCGCGATCTCCACCGCCGAGGCGGTGGCTTCGCCGTCGCCCATCCTGGCGTGTACGTCTTCGATGGTCAGCAGCCCGCCCTCGACAAACACCGGCAGAAAGACCGTTGAGCCAATCCCCAGCTGGCTGTTGCTCAGCTGACCGCCAAAATCTCCGCACGCCCCGCTTGGCTGTGAGCCCTCGGCTGGGGCCACGCCGATCTTGCTGATGTTGGGGATGAAGGGCAGGCTCAGGCTGTCGCTGTAGCGAAGGCGGTTGCCCTCAACCGGGACGACTTTTTTCCGAAACTCGACCTCATCTTTGAGCAGGCCAAAGCCCGGAATGGCCACCACATAGCCAAACCCCTGGGCGGCTTTGATGTCCAGGACTTCCACCGCCAGCACCTGGCCGGGTTGCACCCCCTCGATATGGACCGGCCCGGTCATGACCGTCAGCTGCTCCATGGGCCATTCCCCGCCCTCGTTCCAGTCCCGAAAGCGGTCGTTGGTTTCCATCACAAACACCTCCCCGGGCTTGACTTTGGCGGCTGCGGGGTGGTCGGCGTCAAACGTGCGCACGATGTGCTCTTTGCCAATGGTTTGCATCTTCGGTTTCCTTTCTGTGGCGATCAGTCGGCAATGGCGTCCAGACCGGCCTGGGAGCAGGCGATGTCTTCGTCAACCGTCCCCCCTCCGACCCCGATCCCACCGATGACTTCGCCGTTGACCACAATCGGCAGGCCGCCGCCGACCAGGGTCGCCCGCGAGAAGTGGGACAGGCCCACGACGAGCGACAGGTCGTCCTTGATGACACCGTACAGGTCTTTGGTGCCAACGCCGAACAGGGCGGTAAAGGCCTTGCGTTGGCAGCCCTCAATGCCCAGCAGCAGCGCCCCATCCATACTGGCCAGGGCCTTGAGATTTCCGCCGCTGTCAATTACCGCCACGTTCTGTTTGCAGCCCAGCTCCTCGGCTTTGGCAACCGCCGCCGCCACCATCTTGGCAGCGGTCTCGTACGAGAGCATCTGTCTGGCATACGTGTTGGCCATAAGCATCCCTCCTTTGCTGTTACAGGTGAACGATGATGATCTCCTCATTCGCAAGAGATCACCGTTCACCTCTTCCGTACTCCGCTCGTGTGCCAGCGTCAAGTTTGCTCGGATGGCCGGTTTGACAAAGGTGCCCGAACAACAGAATAATCGCCGGAAAACGGGAGGCTTAGCGTGTTCCGCATTCGCGCCATCCAAAACGCCCTGGCTCAGCACGCCCCGGCCGCAGGACCGTCCCGGCTCGACCGCAACCGGACTGCGGTGGCGCTCGTTCTGGCCGGCGCCGAATCCGACCTGCACCTGTGCGTGATCCGCCGTGCCGACCGGGACGGCGATCCGTGGTCGGGAGACATGGCCCTGCCGGGTGGCCGGGCCGCGCCCGAGGATGCCAGCCTGCAGGAGACGGCCGAGCGCGAGACGCGTGAAGAGGTCGGCCTCGTCCTGACGCCCGCCCAGCGGCTTGGCGCGCTGCCCGAAATATCCATCCTGCTGCGCGGCCGCGACCGGCTGTTGTTCCTGGCGCCGTTTGTGTACTACCTGGGACCGCACCTCGCTCCGCTGACCCCCAACAACGAGGTCGGGGCGGTGTACTGGATACCCCTGGCGCACCTGTGGGACGAACACAACGCCACCTCACTCAACCTGCCGACCCCGGACGTGTCGCTGTGGTACCCGGCGATTGGCTACCGTCAGGAGGTCGTGTGGGGCATCACCCACCGGGTGCTGATGCTCTTTTCGGATGTCATCGGACATCCCCTGCCGCATCTGGAGGCCATCCCCGGACTCGGCCACTGACCGCCCCAGCGATTCGGAGGGAGACAACAATGGAGATTGTGGGCTATGCCGATCAGCTGAGTGTCGCTCCCCAGGACACGATTCATTTTCATGTGAGCTGTCAGCGGCCGACCTACCGGGCGGATGTTGTCCGCCTGATCCACGGCGACCCCAACCCGCGCGGGCCGGGCTTCAAAGAGGAACTCGTGCCGACGCCGGTCAGCGGCGAGTATCCGGGCCGCCAGCAGGCGATCCACACCGGCTCGCACGCCGTTGTGCCCGACGCGCCGCAGCTGCGGGTGTCCGAGGGCCTGACCCTCCAGGCCTGGATTTTGCCCACCACGCCCCACAAAGGCCGGCAGGGGATTGTGAGCAAATGGTCAGCGGCCGACGGCGGCTATGCCCTGGTGCTGGATGAGGGTGGGAGCTTGGCCGGCTGGCTGACCGATGCTGCGGGACACACCGAGCAGGTGCGGATCGCTGTCCCGCTGCGCGAGGCCGAGTGGTATTTTGTGGCGCTGAGCTTTGACGCCCACAGCGGCCGGCTCGCGGTGTATCAAGAGCCGCTGCGCAGCTGGCCGCAGGATCAGACCCGGGCAAGCGAGACCGCCTCGACCGAAATCCGGGCCATAGCGACGAACCAGGCCGATTGCCTGATGGCCGGCCTGTGGCAGTCCGGCGATGACGGTCAGGTCCGTGTCGGCCACCATTTCAACGGCAAGATCGAGCGCCCGTGCGTGTTCCGGCGTGGTCTGAGCCGCGAAGAGCTGATCTCGCTCCAGCGCGGCGCCTCACCGCTGGCCTTTGGCGATGACCTCGTTGCCGCCTGGGATTTTTCGCTCGATATGGCCTCCGAGCAGGTCACCGACACCTCACCCCACGGCCTGCACGGCCGGGTCGTCAACATGCCCGCCCGGGCCATGACCGGCCACAACTGGAGCGGCAGCGAGACCGATTTCCGTGCCGTCCCGCACGAGTACGGGGCGATCCACTTTCATGACGACGACCTTGAGGACGCCGGCTGGCAGGTGGATTTCAGCTGGATCCTGCCGGCCGACTGCAAGAGCGGGGTCTACGCCGCGCGCCTGCGCACCGAGGGCGGCGAGGATCACATTCCGTTCTTTGTCCGTCCGCCACGGGGCCGGGCCACGGCCGATATTGCCTTTCTGGCTCCCACCAACAGTTACCTGGCCTACGCCAATGAGCATCTGAGCGAGATTTCTCCCGAGCTGGCCCCAAACCAGAATCGGGGAGAGCTGACTCCTGAAGATCGGTATGTGGCGGACAACGGTCTGCTCAGCCTCTACGACCACCATACCGACGGCAGTGGGGTGTGCTATTCCTCGCGTCTGCGGCCGATCATGAATATGCGCCCACGCTATCACATGCGGACCCTCAGCTGCCCGCACCAGTTTCCGGCTGACCTGCACCTGATCGACTGGCTCGAAGCCAAGGGCCACGCCTCTGACGTCGTCACCGATGAGGATCTGCACGCCGAGGGCCTGGACCTGCTCGCCCCGTACAAGGTCATCCTCACCGGCAGTCATCCCGAGTACTGGTCCGGGCCGATGCTGAACGCCCTGGAGACCTATCTGCACAACGGTGGGCGGCTGATGTATCTGGGCGGCAACGGGTTCTACTGGATCACCTCGTCCACCCCCGGCCGCCCCCACGTGGTGGAGGTCCGTCGCCGGGTCGGCACCCGCAGCTGGCAGGCCAAACCCGGCGAATACCACCACAGCACGACCGGAGAGCCCGGTGGCGTGTGGCGCGACCGGGGCCGAACACCGCAGCGCCTGGTCGGCGTCGGCTTCACCACCCAGGGCTTTGACAACAGCGCGCCGTACCAGCGTAAGCCCGACAGCTTTGATCCCCGGGCGGCGTTCATTTTTGAGGGGATCGGCGCCGAAGAAGCCATCGGCGCCTTTGACTCGCTGGTGTTGAACTACGGGGCGGCCGGTTTTGAGCTGGACCGCGCCGAGCGTTCCCTGGGCACGCCCGCCCACGCCCTGGTGGTGGCGTCCTCGTCCGGCCATTCGGACGCCTATCAACACGTGGTTGAAGAAGTCCTGCTGAGCGACTCAAAACAGGGCGGCACGGTCAACCCCAAGGTCCGGGCCGATATGGTGTATTTTGAGTATCCCAAGGGCGGGGCGGTCTTTTCGGCCAGCTCCATCGCCTGGTGCGGCGCCCTGTCTCACAACCAGTATGACAACACCGTCTCGCGGATCACCGACAACGTCCTGCGCCGCTTTGCCGCCGAGGGCCCGCTGTCCGAATGAGGAGGGTGGAGAAAGACAGAGCAGCGAGTGCGAGCCGATTTCAAGAGGAGGAGACGAAATTATAAAAAAGAGCGCGGAGAAGTATAAGGAGCCCCCCGGCCGGGAAGTCCTCGACGATGTTGTACTGCATAAGATTCGCTCCGATGAGTTCTCTCAACGTACCTTGCAGCTCAGCTTTCAGTTAGAATACCTATACAGAAACTGGCAGCTCTGTGCTGAGCTGTGGGACTCCAAAACGATTCATGCTTGGAAGGAGATTGGAAGTCTAGCTGGGGCTCATCTCCAGCGGGCATTGGTGACGTATGTCATAACATTATGCTGTCAATTGTGCGACGACTTAGAGCGATCCAGTTCGATAAAATCTCTGCACAAGAGGTGTATTTCTCCCCATCTGAAGTCTGGACCTTTCAAATCTTATTATATGCCACTTTACCAGAAGGTCCTTGAGCAGTACGACCCTTTCAAAAACATACGGAACAAGCTGCTCGCCCATCAGGATCAGGAATGGCTTGCTGGGAAGCTTGGCCTGGATCAACAAAGCCAACAAATCCAGGAAACAGACGGATCTTTCAAACACGCTGACTTGCAGAATCTGATTGTGCTCCTGTCCTACTATGTCAATCTATGTAATCTGATTGACGACCGTCCAATTAGGAATTACAAAGCCGAAGCCTCAAATATGGGAGGCGCCGCTGGAATTCGTCAAGCGCTGATTGATGCCTATCAACAACGTCAAGCGAATAAGAAAGCATCGTAGGTCGGCTGCTCGGAGGTAGCCGACGGGGGCTGCGCCTGCAGGGGCTTTCCCTTATAAGACAGGGTGGCTCTACCGCCCGGTCGTCGGATGACGCGCTGGGCGCTCATCCGACCTGCGAGACTTCGTCGGGGAAGACCCAGGCCATGGTGACCAAGCAATCGAGAACAAATGCCATCAGTGCTTGCGTCCTTCCTCGATCATCTGACGAACCGACAGTCCTTCCAGACTGTGCGTTTCCTGAAACGCCTTCAGCCTGGCAATCGCCGCGCGTGTGCCGCGCGTGCCTCGAATGACAGCCGAAAAAGAGGCAACCAGCCGCTTCAGTTTGTCCGAGATGCGCCTATGAATCCACATAGCGGATAATCTGACGACTCAAACGACAATCTGTCAATATCTGAGCCTGAGATTGCTACGCTTTACCCAGGTGCTTGAGAAACCAGGCAATCGTCCGGGTGGTGGCGTCGGTGTTCTCGGGAAAGGTGGTGATGCCGTGCGTGCCGTGCGGATAGAGCGCTAGCTCTGACTCCACCCCGTTTTCGAGCAGGGAGCGATGGAACTCCAGGGCCTGGGTGGGCGGCGTGTTCTGGTCGAGCGCCCCGGCGATGTTCAGGGTCGGCGTTTTGACCGCCCGGGCGAACATGGCCGGGCTGCGCTCAAAGAACAGGCCGCCCGGCTCGTAGGCGCTGCCGTTCAGAAAGTATTCGTCAAAAAAGCCGATCTGTGAGGTCCGATGCTGGCTGTACCAGTTGGTCACGGGCGAGTTGGACACCGCAGCGGCAAAACGCTGGTCCTGGGTGATGAGCCAGGCCGACATGAACCCGCCATAGCTGATGCCCATGGTGCCGATCCGCTGCGGGTCGGCCAGACCGTGGGCGACCAGAGCGTCGAGGCCGGTCAGATAGTCGTGGGTATCCTCGCCGCCCATGTCGCCCTTGACCAGGCGGGCGAAGTCCTGACCCCGGGCGCTGCTGCCGCGCGGGTTGGGATAAAACAGCGCAAAACCGTGCTCGGCGAGAATCTTGGCACCGCGCAGCCGCCCGTGCCAGTGGTTGCGGTAGACCCACACCGGTCCGCCGTGCACGTCCATGACCAGCGGGAAGGGACCGTCGC